>CAMWQA010000014.1 GCA_947176265.1 uncultured Clostridia bacterium
GTTTGAAACTAATTTTCTTAGTTCATTAAAATCAGAAAGCAAATTATTATATTCTTTCATATTAATAGTCTGGCATTTAATTATAAAATTCGGTTTAGGAATATAATCAAAATTAATATTATTCCATGAATTGGGAATATCCCATTCATTTTCATCTAATAGTTGATCTTTGTTATATTCATCTTCTAAATCCACCGAAACTAAAATTTCTTTAAAAATTTCGTTATTAAAAAAGTCCCATCCATATTCAAAGCCTCGAATCTTTTCAATTTCGTGCTCAACTTCATTAGCGGCAGGGTAAATGTAAAGACTCTCTTCTTTTGATAAATCAATATCGTTGTGTTTAAAATAGTATTTTTTATTATCCATATTATTTATATTTAGAAGCATACTTCCGATGTTATGAACATCCCAAAAAAATAGACCTTTTTGATTAACTATTCTTGATACCCCGCCCGATTCTAAATGGAAAAATGGGCTATAATTATTTTTTCGCAATATTTCAATTATACTAGGTTCTTTGATGCTATTAGTATCAATCAGATATTTGATGATTGAGGAGTACTTTAATACATCGCTATGTCTTAAAACAATTATAATCCCGGGCTTTTCTTTATTTTCTTTTTTGAATTGCGCTGATGCAAAGAATCGAGCAACATTTATATCTGTTGTAAAATCAATTAAGTCGGTTTTAAAGCCGTAATGTTGCGCAACTGCCCAATAAGACAAATTCATATTAGAGTCATCTTTAGTATAATTCAGTAAATGAGAGTTTTTTAACCAATTCACAAATCTATAAGTCGCATTAACCTTTTCTGTTCTGAGTTTATTATCTTCAATTCTCCATAAACTTGACTTTATGTTCCAATCCTGAGATTGACCTCGGAAATAAACAGGTTTATCATCTGATTTATAAAGACATTTTATTGCCTCAATTGCTTCATCTACAGAATTATAAATCATTTTCAAGTAAACTCCATTAAATTTTCTACTCAATTATACACTAATAGGCAATATATTTCAAGTATTAAAATGAATTTTTTAATACAAAAGAAGTATTTAGGGCAATGTCAAATACATAAGGAAATTAATCTATGAATAAATTAGAAACTCATTAACATAATACGATAATAAAAGTGGCTCTATACGTAAATTTTACATTAAAAGAGGTTTTGTAAATATTACATAAAATTTTAAAAAAACGCGCATAAAGGTCTTGATTTTGGCAAGTAAAAATATTAAAATTAGTGTACGCGCTTAAGAGGAGTACGTATTGCCGTTTGGTAATCGTTTTGCGTATAGAAATATAGGTAACAGAGGTTTATCACACAATTTTTTTGTGAAAAATATAATACATAGGCTAGAGATTGAGGTGGAAGTATGTTGAAGTTGTCAAATATTAAAAAAGACTACGTTTTGAATGGCGGGGATACTGTTCCTGCGCTCAAAGGCGTGGACTTGGAATTTAGACCTAGCGAATTCGTTTCCATATTGGGTCCGTCGGGTTGCGGAAAGACGACTATGCTCAACATTATCGGCGGTTTGGACAGATATACCGACGGCGATTTGTCTATCGACGGTATTTCCACAAAACACTATTCGGACGTCGATTGGGACGCTTACAGAAATATCAGAATAGGTTTTATTTTTCAAAGCTACAATCTCATAACGCACGTAGACATTCTTACCAACGTAGAAATGGCTCTTTTGCTCGCAGGCGTAAGCAAGCAAGAGAGACGTCAACGCGCAATTAAGGCTCTCGAGGACGTGGGCTTGGGCGAGCACATACATAAAAAGCCCAATCAACTTTCGGGCGGTCAAATGCAGAGAGTCTCTATCGCAAGAGCTCTTATCAACAATCCTAGCATTATTCTTGCAGACGAACCTACGGGCGCGCTTGATTCCAACACAAGCGTGCAGATAATGGAGATACTCAAAGAGATATCTTACAATAAACTTATTATCATGGTTACGCACAACCCCGAACTTGCGCAGCAATACTCCAACCGAATAGTTAGATTGAAGGACGGACTTGTGGTCGACGATAGCAATCCTTACCATTCTGGAAAGGAAAAAGCGTCGCAGGAAAGTCAAGAAAACGTTGCGGAGAGTTTGACGACGGACGAAGCCGAGGAGCAAAGTCAGGAAGAGAAAAAACTCGACGGCGTCGCTATGCAAGAAGGCGTTGCCGAAGAAGAGAACGGAAAAAAGAAAAAGAAAGTAAAGATTGCAAAGATAGACTTTTCTAAACACAAGGCAAAGAAGCAGCGTAAGAATTTGCTTAAAAAGACCTCAATGTCTTTTGCGTCTGCGATTAAGTTATCATTTACCAACCTTATGACAAAAAAGGGTAGAACCTTTATGACGGCGTTTGCCGGCTCTATAGGTATAATCGGCGTTGCTTTGGTACTTGCTATATCCAATGGTTTTTCGTCGTATATTAACAATATGCAAAAGACCATGCTATCGGGTTATCCCGTTACTATCGCTTCAAGTTCAACGAGCATAGAGAGCATGATGAATATGTATATGTCTATAATGAACTCGGACAAGAAAAAGTATCCTGTAGACGAGAAAGTATACGCCAATAATTTGATTAGTAAGGCAGCCGAAATGATTCACGATAACGATTTGAGCGAAGAGTATATGACTTACTTTGAGCAGAAGAAGTCGCGGTGGATAGAGAAAGGACTTGTCGACAGCGTATATTATAATTACGGATACAGTTATGCTGTAATTAACAAAAACAACGATGACGTAGCTAAGACGACGTTTACGGATATCAGCAAAATGAATACTGTAAACTGGCAAGAACTTGTGGGAGACAGAGCGTACATTGAGAGTAATTTTGACATTATAGGCGGAAGATATCCCACTGAAGCGACAGACTTGATACTTATCGTGGATAATACGAACTCTATCTTATCTACTTATCTTGAAGGTATGGGTTTTAGTTCGTTTTTAACGATAGTATCCGATAAAAATTTTACAGATATTCTAGGAGACGGCGGTAAGAGAGAGCCTGTATCTTTCCTTATTCCTAACGCTCAGGCGCAATATATAAAGGGCGCTGTCAATGAAAAGACGAATAACGAATATTTTACGGAAAGAAATGGAAAGACAATTAGAGAGATGTATAATAATGGAGATACCAATATCCATAAAGCGCAGATAGTGGGTATTCTTCGTCCTAAAGAGGGCAGGGATTATTCTCCAATCAGTCCCGGCGTTGCGTATACGCAAGAGTTGACATCGCTTCTAAGATCCGAAGCTAAAGATAGCGAGATTGCAAAAGCGCAAAAAGAATGGGATTATAATCCTCTTACCGGCTCGGAATACGATGCTAGTTCTGGTCTTGCAAATATAATGGGCGCTCTAATGGGCGGAGCTTCTACCGTAATGACGGAAAAAGTTGTGGAACAAATGATAGGTATTTGCCCAACGCCTAACGCTATCAGCATATACGCAAGCGATTTTGACAACAAAGACTTAGTGCTCAAAGATCTTGATAGTTGGAATAATACGCACGAGTCCAAACTACAGGTCAAATACACCGACAGCGCGGCTATTATGATATCAATGATTAGTCAAATGATAAAGATTATTACCATAGCGCTGGTATGTTTTTCGTCGGTATCGCTCGTCGTATCGTCGATAATGATTGGTATCATTACCTACGTGTCGGTAGTGGAACGTACAAAGGAAATAGGTATACTGCGTTCGCTTGGCGCAAGAAAGAGAGACGTATCCAATATATTTAACGCCGAGACGTTCATCATAGGTTTGGCGGCAGGTACGATAGGCGTGCTTGTGACGTATCTATTGAGTATTCCTATCAATTTGGTTATCAATCACTTATTGGATTCAATGGTCAGCAATATCTGTATGCTGCACCCGTTGCACGCGCTGCTGATGATTGCGTTGAGTATCATACTGACATTGATTGCAGGTATCGTTCCGTCAAGAGCCGCGGCAAAGAAAGACCCGGTAATTGCGTTGCGAACAGATTGATACTGTATTTCACGCATTGGATAAAATAATATCATTTTGAAATGTCCAAAAAGTCACGCATTTGCGTGACTTTTGCTATATACAGCAAAATTTTAAATAAATAATTAGTTATTTGGTTGACAATTTTCCATATTGGCTGAGAAATATATGTTACAATAATTACAAGGAGGACGGGAATTTATGAATAAAATATTAAACGATTTAAATAAACGCTCGGTAGTAGCTATTACATTCTCAACCGTGAAATATTTTGATTGTAAAAAGGATAAAAAAATAAAACACATCGAACTTGATAAGGAGGCAATTATTGAAATTGCGGCGGTAAAAGTACAAGATAAAAAGATAGAGGGACATTTTCACTCATTCGTTGCGATAGAAGGATATGACGCACAAGATATAGAATTTGGAGATTTTAATTATTTATTATTTGGAGCTACGCCTAATTTACTTATTGGAGCGCCATCGCTAAATGAGGTTGCAAAGAAACTTAAAGATTATGTGGGCGATAGCATTTTGATGCCTTATTTTGAATGGTTTGACAATCCGCTTGAAATATTAAAGAACAACTCAAAAAAGTATGGTTACGTATTTGATAATCCCGTAATCACTCCGTTGGAATTGCGTACGGCTATGGCATTAAAAAGCTCAATGGCAGACGGCGCAATAGCGGAAGATACAAGCATATTGCAAATTGCAGATATTATTCACGAAAAGCCTGTCGATTGGACGGATATATTTGCCGAGCACCACGTTTATTTCAATCCCGAAGCTGAGGAAGAGTGGAGACGAGATCGTAACGAGCCTTTGACTTGGGCGCTTGCTTTCGCAAAGTATTGCATTAGTTTGCAAGAAGAAGCCGAAGATATCGACGAAAATTTGGCATTTTTGAAGGATCATTTGCCAGTCTAAATGTTTAGGAGTGAATAATGGATATTATTGAAGATAAAGCAAAGTCGGGGGATGCCGAAGCGCAATGCCGTCTAGGCGCAAAGTACTATGGAGCGGGAAATATACTTGAGGCTATTTGGTGGTATCGTAAATCTGCGGAACAAGAATATGCAAGAGCTCAATATCAATTGGCGCTTTGTTATTATTATGACGTATTGCAACCGGTACGTGATTGTTATGAGTCGCCTTACGTGGATAGAGAGGTAACGTTGACTTCGGCTAAGCATTGGTGCAGTTTAGCAATTAAAAACGGCATTGTAGACAAATACGAACTTATGGAGAGTCTAAATGAATATCGGTACAAGACGATATATTATAAATTGGTTTGACAAGGGTATTAGATATTAGTAAACTAGAGATAGTAAATGGGGATATTATGGAAGAAAAAAATTCAGATATAAAAGAAGAATGTATGAAGCACCTTTTATATAAGGCAATAGAATTCAATAAAAGTCATTATTTGACACCTTTGAAGCAAGGTAATCTGTTTACTATTTTGGATATGGAGAGGAAGGAAGTTTCCGCTCATTCGGCATTTTTGTATTTTGTTTTTAAACCATTTGAAGGATCAGATGGGTACGATGATTTAAATTTAAAAGAATTGCTGAGGGCATTATTGAAAGCAAAAGGGGCATCATATAAAAACGTAAATGACTATAATTATTTAGATATTCGTCGTGAGGTGTGGTCTAAATTTGGCAGATTGGATTTTGTTATTACGGCAGACGACGAAACATTTGTTATAGAATTAAAAATTGACTCAGGAGAACAGCCAGAACAGATATCAAGGTATCGAGAATATCTTAAAGAACAAGGCTCTGATGAAAACAATATTTTCTTTATAACTCTTGATGGGAGAGAATCTGAAACAGGTAAGTCTGTTAGCATCTCGCTTAAAGACCATATTTTTCAAGTTATGCAGAATATTGTTGCCATGCGTGAAAAAGAGTATAAAAAATACGCTACAATGATAGAGCAATATATGGAATTAATCGACAAAATAACAGGAAGGGGAAAAGTTATGAGCAATATTATTAACTCAACAGATGAATTGAAATCAATAAGCATTCTAATAGATGAAAGAAAAGAAAGAATGAAGGGGTTAATAAAGCAGTTCTTTAAAGGAATTATTAACAAGTTGGGAGAAGAAATTAATTTAGAGGAAGAAGGTAGTTTAAAGTACCCGAAAGCTAAATTGGTAACAAATGCCTCTTGTGGAATAAAAGATATTGAAGAGTATTATTCCGAGAGAGGCAAGTATTATCCTGCGCTTGCCTTTAGAATTGAAAATACCGATAATCAATTACTTAACAACCGCATACTAAACAATGGTATAGGTTTATTTTTTTTCGTCGAAAGCACAAATGAGAATGGCAAGGACAATTTTTATTGCGGTATTTCTCCAAGAAAAGCTGTCGTTGACGAAAAGAATAACATTACTTATTTGCATAACGTAAAAGATTTTGAGGCATTTGAAAATGAAAATTCTACAGATGTCTGTAATTGGCTTAATGGAGATGGAGACAAAAGAAGAAGTGAGTCTTTGGAAGAAAATGGATTGGATATTCATTTTGGTATTGATAAAGTAAATGACAAGAATAGTTTTATTAGATTTTTTAATGAGGATTTTAACATAATAGAGGAAAGCTTCGAAAATCTTTGCAGTTATATAAGGAATCAATATAAGAAGCTTTGTACAGAAATATTCGCTTTGAATAAAGAAGTTTAACATTTAAGTTCCGTTTTATATTTGAAAGCGGAACTTTGTTTTTTGGTAGGATTAAAATGACAAAAAATTAGTTGCCATTTGAAATTGCTTTATATATAATAGAGTTATATATAAATTTGGCAGGTACGTTATGAAAGAAATCAAGTCATACGAATTGAGAGAAAAATATTTAAAGTTCTTTGAAGAGAAGGGACACAAGGTTATTCCTTCGGCTTCGTTGATACCCGAAAACGATCCGTCGGTACTTTTTACGACGGCAGGTATGCACCCCCTAGTGCCTTATCTTTTGGGACAAAAACACCCCGGCGGCAAGAGGCTTTGCGACGTGCAGAAGTGCGTGCGTACGGGCGATATTGACGAAGTAGGCGACGCTACGCACTGCACCTTCTTTGAGATGCTTGGCAACTGGTCGCTTGGAGATTATTTCAGAAAAGAATCAATCAATTTTTCGTTTGAATTTTTGACGAAGGTATTGGAGATACCGGTAGAGAAAATTGCCGTCACGGTATTTGCGGGCGACGAGGACTGTCCGCGCGACGAAGAGGCTGCGGATACTTGGGCAGGACTGGGCATACCCAGAGATAGAATATTCTATTTGCCAAAAGCCAACAACTGGTGGTACGCAGGCGCTACCGGTCCTTGCGGAAGCGATACGGAGATATTTATAGACACCGGTAAGAAGCCTTGCTCCGACCATTGCGATCCAAGTTGCGACTGCGGAAAGTGGGTGGAGATTTGGAACAACGTGTTTATGGAGTTCAACCGCAACGCGGACGGTAAGTTTGAAAAGCTGTCTCAACGCAACGTAGATACGGGCATGGGCTTGGAAAGAACTATTTGTATGCTCAACGGCTTTAAGTCGGTGTATGAGACTGACCTCTTTGCTGGAGCAATCGCAAAGATAGAAGGGCTTGCTGGCAAGAAGTACGGCGAGAATGAGAGCGACACGAGAGCAATGCGCATAATTGCCGACCATATCCGTACGGCTACGTTCCTTCTCGGCGACGAGAGAGGCATCGTTCCGTCCAACGTAGACCAAGGTTACGTATTGCGCAGACTTATTCGCAGAAGCGTGAGATTTGCCCGTCAATTGAATATTGCTCCGCAGGATTTGGTAAGCATAGCAAAACTTTACGTAGAGCAGTATAAGGACGTATATGAAGAACTCAAAGTCAACTCTCAAAAGATATACGACGAGCTTGAAAAGGAAATAGATAAGTTCTCAAAGACGTTGGAAGACGGTATCAAACAACTTGACAAGGTGTTGCAATTTGTCAAGGGGGATACGCTCAACGGCAAGACTGCGTTTAGATTGTACGATACTTACGGTTTCCCAATCGAGATGACTGAGGAAATTTGCAAAGAGAAAGGCTTTGGCGTGGATATTGAAGGCTATAAGGCGGCTCAAGAAGAGCATATCAAGAAGTCGCAGCAGGGCGCGGAACAAAAGTTCAAAGGCGGACTGGCGGACAGCAGCGAGATGACGACTTTCTTGCATACGGCAACGCACTTGTTGTTGGCATGTCTCAAGAAGGTACTTGGCGACGAGGGCATTCAGCAAAAGGGCAGTAATATCACTCCCGAGAGATTGAGATTTGATTTCAACTTCCCGCGTCCGTTGACGGCGGAGGAAAAGCAAGCCGTCGAAGACAAAGTAAACGAGGCTATTGCAAGAGATATTCCCGTGGTATGTATGGAAATGCCTATCGAAGAGGCAAGAGCAAAGAACGCTGTCGGAGTATTCGGCTCGCGCTACGGAGAGATAGTCAAGGTATATCAAATCGGCGACGTAGATTTGCAGATTTGCGGAGGACCGCACGCGGAGCATACGGGACAACTCGGTCACTTTACGATTGAGAAAGAGCAGTCGTCGTCGGCAGGTATTCGCAGAATAAGAGCGACAATTCAACCAAAGCAATAATTACTTATATACGTTCGAGAAAGTTCGCCTAAAGCGGACTTTCATTCTAAGGAGAGTATGGCAGCAAGCAAGTATCCGATAATCTTCGTGTATGGAATATTCGTCAAAGAGATGAAGCATTTCAAGGCATTCGGAGGAATAGAAAAAGCGTTAAAAAAAGTCGGTTTCGACGTCTATACGGCGCATACCGACGGTTTTGGCACGATTGAAAATAATGCTTTGCAGCTAAAAGAAGAAATCGAGAAGATACTCAAACAAAAAAATGTTGAAAAGGTAAATATCATTGCCTATTCAAAGGGCGGTAACGACGCTATATATATGCTGGATAATCTCGGTATGCAGGATAGCGTCGCGTCGGTGACAATGCTTTCCGCGCCGCTCAAAGGCTCGCGTCTCGCCGACGTATTTTTATCAGTTCCCAAGTTTTTATTAAAACCCGGCGCGGTCTGTATGAATTGTCTTTATAAAATTTTAGGGGACAAGCATCCCAATTCATTCCAAGTATTGCACGAACTCAAACATATTCCCGACGAAGAATATCCGCCGGAAATTGAGTTCCCGTCTATCTACTGCCAAAGTTATTCGTCGAGAATAAACAGTTATTTTGACGACTTGTTGTTGGGAGTACCCTTTAAGATATTGCAAAGATTTGAAAAGACTCCGTGCGACGGAGCCGTTACTGCAAATTCGGCGAAGTGGGGAGAATACAAGGGCGAATGTATGGCAGAGCCTTTGTCGCACAGGCAGCTGATGGACTTCTTGGTCGGCAAAAAGAAAAAACAAAAACTGTATCAATTTTATATATCGCTGTGTCGGGATTTGGCGGAGAGAGGCTTTTGATACCGGCAGAGGTATAATATAAAATAAAAATAACGTATAATTGAAAGGGGCATTATAGAAAGGAGAATATGGCAAGCAAATATCCGATAATTTTGGCTCACGGAATAGTGGTCAAGGACTTTAAATATTTTAAAGCTTTCGGCAAGATAGAAAAGGCTTTGAAAGACGCGGGATACGAAGTATATACGTCGTGTACCGACGGCTTTGGTACCGTAGAGGGCAATGCTCAACAGTTGAAAGAGCAAATCCAAGAAATACTTGCAAAACACAACGTTGATAAAGTAAATATTATTGCTCATTCCAAGGGCGGTCTCGATTCTAGATATATGATTGAAAAATTGGATATGGAAAATTCAGTCGCTTCGTTGACGACTATTTGTTCTCCGCACAGAGGCTCTAGACTTGCCACGAAGCTATACGCTCTTCCCCAATGGCTGCTCAAATTCGTCGCGTTTTGGATAAACCTTTGGTATAAGATTTGCGGAGATAAACATCCCAATTCATTGGAAGTTTTGCGCCAACTCAAAGAGATACCCAACGAAGAGTATGAAGACGCGGTAAAATGCAAAAACGTATACAGCCAAAGTTATTCGGCAATTATGAAGAAGAGTAGCGACGATTTCGTCATGGGCGTGCCTTTGAGAATAATACAAAAGATAGAAAAAGACGATCAGTCCGACGGACTAGTCAGCGTCGAGTCGTCAAAGTGGGCGGAATATAAGGGCAACTGTATCGACCAGCCCGTGTCGCACAGTCAGCTTATTGATTTTATGGTAGGCAAACAAACCAGAGAAAAGATACACGGTTTTTATCTTTCCATTTGCAAGGATTTGACAGAGCGAGGTTTTTGATATGGCTTGCTGCGCAAGCGGTTATATTGTCCGCGTTGCGGACAGTTATATTTTTGCTTGCGGTAAAAGTGAGATTCGCCTGCGGCGAGCGAGATTAAAATAAGCGGACAGTCAGTCCGCTTAATTTAGTTATGGATATATTTAGTTGGCAGTATAACTAAAATAAAAGCGCTCTCGTTTGCTTATCTCCATTCTCGCCAAACGTTGATAAAATATTGCAAGACTTTTTATTATTCGCTAAATTGTTTGAGTTATCGTGGTAATATGAAAGTCAATACGGCATTAAAGTACGTCAAAAATTATATTTTGGTCGCGCTACTTATGGTATTGTGCCAAAGAGCGCAGATAGTGGGCGATTACAGGGGCTACGCTTTGCCTTTGCTGGTCGCTCTGTTTTATTGCAGGTTTAGCGTGGGAATTATCTGTCCGTGCTATCTTGCAATCTGCCTTATATTCGACCATTCTTTATTTGGGATTTTGTACGCGGTCGCGCCCGTCGTAATTTTGCTTCTTGCAAAGTATCTCCACTATCTGTTTGCCAAACCTATGCGACTCAAAGCGCTATTATGTTATTGCGTACTGTGCTTGCTACCGTTGGCGTTTCTTGATTTCAAAGTCACGTTGACGCTTGAATTTATAGTATATCTTGTATCGCAAGTCGTCGTAGCTCTGCTATTCTGCGTGATATGCTACGCGGTGTGCGTGCGCGGTATAGGCAGGCGGTTGAGCGTCGACGAGAGAGTTGGGGGCTTTGTCTTTTTGGCGGTCGCGGCGTGCGGAGCGTATTCTCTCGACATATACGGTTTTAATATCTACTATCTTGCGTTGGGGCTTGCAGTGCCGTATCTCTTTCGCAACTTTTCTTTTTCGCAGGGCTCTGTAATAGCCGGGGCAATCGCATTGGGCGGTTGTCTTGCTCAGCGCAATCTTGCTTTGGCGGGCGCGGTAATGCTGATATTCTTTTCCGCGTACGTCTTCGTCGTCAACAAATGGGTTGCGTCTTTGGCTGCGGTCATGACGCATATTATTTGCGGAGTGTATTTCAATTCCTTTAAGGGAGTGTATTGGCTTCATCTAATTGGCTTTGCGGCGGGCATACTTATTATTACGGCTCTTTCCGATAAGGTTATGGCAAAACTGCCATCGTTTAAATTGGGAGACGGCAGAAGAAGCGCAAAAGAACTTGTCAACAGAACTCGGCGCGATTTGGCGAGTAGGCTATCCACCGTGTCGGGAGTATTCGGAGAGATGTCGCAGGTATATTCCCAAAACGTCGTTCGTTATGCTCCGCCAATGCAAGCAGCGCCTACGCTTGCCGAAGAAGTTATGCTCAAGACGTGCGGAAACTGTATCAACAGAGAATACTGTCAGGGTATGATGGGTATGGAACTTTCGCAAGCGCTTGAAGGCGTGGTGCGTACTGTGCTTACTTCGGGCAAAGTTACGATTGAAGATTTGCCCACCGTCATATCGTCAAAATGTATTCAACTTCCCACTTTACTTGCCACTTGCAATCAGACGGCGCAATCTTACGACGTGAGATATAATTCGGGAAGAGAATTGGAAGTCGATCAAAATCTTATATCGTCTCAACTTATGGGCGTATGCGAGTTTTTGTCCGAGCTTGGCGAAGAAGTCAAAAGCGCGGTAAATATAGACGACAGGTTAGACGAGAGAATCGTCGAGGAATTGGGATATAACAATATAGTATGCAGCGACGTAATGTCTGTGGTCAAAAACGGTAAGCATACTATTTCGCTCATTGTGAGAGAAAGAGACAGAGAAAAGAAAGCGCTTTTGCAAGTGCTCTCTCGCCTTACCAATACGCAAATGCAACTCAAAGAAGAGAAAAAGACTATCGACGGCAGATACTGCATGACTTTCGTCAACGTGCCTAAATACAACCTATCTTACGCTACGGCTACTTGCACGAAGCCAAACTCTCCCGCGTCGGGCGATACCTATACCGTGACCAAACTCAAGCACGACAAGGTATTGGTTGCGCTGTGCGACGGAATGGGCACGGGTGAAGCAGCAAGAGAGGGAAGTCAAAGAGCGCTCAATATGGTCAGCTCTTATTACAAGGCGGGATTTGACAGCGTCAATTCTTTAAAACTCGTCAATAGGTTGCTTGCCATCATATCCAAAGATAACTTTAACGCTCTCGATATGTGCGTTGTGGATTTGGAACTCGGCACTGCCGACTTTATCAAACAGGGCGGCGTGCAAAGCGTAATCAAGAGATTGGACAGCGTGCAGATTATCGACAGCAAGACGCTCCCTCTCGGCATAGTGGAAGAAGCGACTCCGCAAGTCAATCGCCAACTTCTATCCGTTGGCGAGATGGTCGTTATGTTCAGCGACGGCATAATGGATACGCTAACTTTAAACGGAATTAAACATATCGTCAATACGCTTGCCACTCTCAATCCTCAACAAATCTGCGACGAAATTATCAATCAGGCAAAGGCTATGGGATTGAAAGACGATTCAAGCGTGGTGGTATTCAGATTGTGCGCGCAATGAGAAATGATAAAGTTAATCTTCTTGTTCTTGGATTTCTTTGACGTTGATTTGCAATACGCTTGATACTTTTGCTTTGTCAAATTCAAGTACGTAGATAAAGACCATCATATCGGCGGGATAAGAGCAGGGCTCTTTGGGAAGCTTCATTGACAAAGTTATATCCAATTGAGCGTCGTTGACGCTATAATCTTTAAAGTTGTAAAAATATCCGCTGCTTCCTTTTGTGCGGAACAACACTATGAGAGATTTGTTCTTAAAAAATTCTTTATTGTATTTTTTCAATACGTTGATAATACCTTCGTTTTGGTTGACAAACATTTCGTCGCGTTTTTCAAAAATCGGAGAATTATCTTCGTTGCAAAAAGCCGAGAGTTCTTTGACAGATTTTATCATAGCGGAGTAGTTATTGCTTTTTAAATGCAATCCGCCGTCATTATAGATGTTTACTTTCAAGTCGTCGTATTGTTGCTCGACGAAAGGGTCTATGACGTATTTTGAATCTTCCGGGGTATTGCCGTCGCAGGCGCACAGGACGGTTGACGCAGCTAATACGCCAATCAATAAAACTGCTATAAAAAGAATTTTGAACTTTTTCATATTGCCCTCGTTAAATGAGTATTCGTGATTAGGTATGATTGAATACTCCTTTTATTTTTACTACACAACAAAAGTAAGTTTTTATTATAATTATAGCAAATTAATTTGCGTAATGCAATACGACTTATAGGATTTAATCGGTATCTTTATCAGAGACTTCACACTTAGGTCGAAACGACATTAGACTTATTTAATCGGGGAGATTCTTCGACTGCACTTCGTTTCGCTCAGAATGACAATATCATTATAATCGGATAAGACCCTTCGACTACGCTCAGGGCGACGGGGCTACGCCCTTAAATTAAATCGCTTAGTTGGCGGTGTTGCTAGAATTAGTAACCCCCAAATTAAATCGCTTAGTTGGCGGTGTTGCTAGAATTAGTAACCCCCTCGTTTGGCGGAAAGGGAGTGACGCAAAAATTTTAAGAGTATGATGGCGTAGCCTGCGACGAAAACGAGTGCAGG
Organism: uncultured Clostridia bacterium; assembly: GCA_947176265.1. Classification (GTDB taxonomy): domain Bacteria; phylum Bacillota; class Clostridia; order Christensenellales; family UBA3700; genus RACS-045. The sequence goes on from CAMWQA010000014.1 coordinate 13,889, forward strand.
CGTACTGGATGTACGTCAAGTGAGTTTGAGGAAGTAGGCTGCGTCAGTTTGCCGTACAATATTGCGCCACCTACCTTTGAGCTAAACTACGTCATAAAAGTCTTGACAATAACGAGTTTTGAGATATTATAAAGTTGTCTTCGCTCTTTCCCCCAAGAATGGAGAATATATGATTTTAAAGTACAAATATCACAGTGATTCGGGCTTGCTTGAGGCTTATCGCAGTTATACGTTGGCGCAGAACAACTCGCTGTCGGATACTATAGTGATTACTTCCACCGCGCTAGATGCCGAGAGATACAATTACTGTCTTGAATTTATTTGCTACAACAGCAAGAGTATTCCCAAGGCGCAATATATTTCGCCTATTCTCAATTACAGCGACGACGGTATATCCTTTGCCGTACCCAACAACCTCACGGAGTTTAGAGGTCACGTGGATATACAACTCACAGGCTACGACCCCGACGACAATTCTATCGTGTTCAAAAGTATCAGCAAGAATTGCAAAGCCTTTGACGTGGAAGGCTCGCTTTGCGTACTTGAGAAAGACCTAAACGATACTCCCAACGTCTTTACAGAGGTGTTGAAACAGGTTGAGGAAATACGCAATCTCCGCCAAGATATCTTAGACGAAGCAATGACGAAATTTAGCGGCGTAGTAGACGAACTCGTTTTTGAGTATCTTAAAGCGCATCAGCTGTATAAAGTCAAATTTTACGTCTACGGAAAACTTATTGAAGAAAGATGGGTTGCCAAAGGCTCAAAGCTGATTGAGCCGCAATATACTTTGCCTGATTATTGCGTCGTCGTTGGCGGTTGGTATAATCGCGATACGGAAGAGTGGTGGAATATTGAGGAAGATACGGCGCAGGGCGATATGGAACTAGCTCTCAACTTTATGACCGACGATGTCGTAATTTCGGGCGGCGTGATTCAATCTTTGGGCATACATGCCGGAGCGGACATATATTTTCCCGATTTCTACGAGGGCGAAAAAGTGACTTCCGTCTCGACGGAAATTAGCAGAGTGCCTGATAGAGTTGAGTTGCATTATGGATACTTTATGGAGGAATTGGGGCATATAGCGTATGATCGAAGAGTGCAAGGAGCATATTTCCCGGATACGCATCCCGATATTGTCAGTAAGGAAGGACGTCTTTATTTGAAATCTGGCGATGAGATTGGATTGTTGTACTGCCGTACGATAAAAGATGAAATAATTAGGATTGACGAGGGGTGTCTGTATATATACAGTTATGCTCTATCAGATTTGCCGTTTACGAATAAAATTATCTTGCCAAACAGTATGACGTTGTTCCAACATAATTGTATAACAAAAACAAATATCGAAGAATTGATATTGCCTGAAAGCTTGACAATGTTGGACGAGTTTGCCATTTCCAACAATTACAATCTCAAGAGGGTAATCATCAAAGGAGACGTTTCGGGCACGCTTACCGATAACACAATTGTTAACATAAGCGATAAAGGCGTATTTAGTCGCCCTACTTTGTACGTGCAAGCTCAGCATTACAATAATTATAAAGCGCTCGGCTTATCGTACGAAATCAAAGTGTTGGGAGACGATTATTATGACGAGAAGTATGCGCCCATAGGAGAATAGTATGCCAAGAGTAGCAAAGCCAAAAATAGATATACCCAAAGACGTATTTTTTAGGTATACGGTCAACGGCAGAGTGCTTGCCAAAGTCGTCGACGGCAAGTTGCTTTGCTGTCACAGAGTAATTACCAATACCCAAGCGGGTATGGACTCCTGGCAAGAATTTCGCTCGGTTGCCGAGGCTAGCAAAAGCCTCGGCGTACCGATGCCACAGCATTTCGGTTGTCCGATTATCAATAAGGACAATCCGCGAATTGATTGGAGTAAATTCAAAGGGGGATATTACCTACCCAAAAGTTAGAATATCTTTTGGGTAGGCAGTTATATTGTCCGCGATGCGGACAGTTATATTCGACTACGCGAGTGAGATTTTTGCCTGAGGCAAAAGTGAGATTAAAATGCGGTATACTCGCTGTATACCGCATTTTAGCTAAGAATAATATTATTATATTCATAATTAAATTTTATCCGTAACTAAAAAGGTATGTACTGATTGTGCAGACCTTTTTAATATCACTATTCACAAAGTGAATAATATAACTGTCGCAAAGCGACAATAACACTATTTTCTTGCAAGGCAAGAAAATAAACTCACTTGTGACATAACGCAAGCGTTAGATGACTACAAAACTTCCGGGTGTGATAAATATAAAACTTATAATTGCAAGTATCACGACTACGACGACTTGATGGAGCGCGTACACCCACAGCGCAATCTTTCCCCAAAAAGCAAAAGGTTTGTACCAATCGTATTTGCCAAGCCATGGCAAGAGTGATTTTTTCTTGGGATATAAAAGCACGCCTAGCGCAGAGCCTACCAACATGTATCCCGTCGTGGGGAAGATGGGGTAATAGTCGCCCGAAAAGAAATTGTGCGTGTCGCCCAACATAAATTCGCCGATAAAGAATAAGTTATTATTGTCGGTAAAGGCTTGGGGATTTGTCTTGTACGTCGCCATAAAGCCTGCGTTCATAGCTATTATCATCATGCCGACAAACATACAAACGCCTGCGGTAATCATTTTGTTGTGACAGCAAATAGTGTCTATCAGCCACCAAAAGAGTATCGAAAAAGCAAACATGTGCAATATGCCGAATTTGATATCCGCTTCCATATAGTACGATACGATTGTGATAATACCTGCGATAATGCTAGCCTGTACGCCTCTTTTTAAATTGCTGCGAGAGAAAGAACACGATATACCGCACAGTACGGCAAATATCCATACGACGATATGTTGAGTAGTGGATCGGAGCTGAGAACTATTTATATACTGTATTGCAAGACGCACGATTTGAATTACGTTTTCTTTGTCTGTTGCTATCCAAGCATTGCCAAACATATCGGCAATATCGTACATAAAATGGTCAAAGACCATCAACAAAACGCAAACTCCCCGCAAAAAATCCAGCTCCCAAATTCTTTGGGAAGACTTGGGTTCAAGTCTATTTGACCTTTTGCGGAGAGATATATTCATAGATTTGTATTATTGAATTTTATCTACGCCCATGTATTTTCTCAATACTTCGGGTATCACGATACTTCCGTCTGCTTGTTGGAAGTTCTCGAAGATTGCGGCAGTAGTTCTGCCAACTGCAAGTCCGCTGCCGTTGAGGGTATGCACGAGCTTGACTTTGCCGTCTTTATCTCTGTATCTAATGCCTGCGCGTCTTGCTTGGAAGTCTTCGTAATCCGAGCATGACGAAATTTCTACGTATCTATTGTAAGAAGGCATCCATACCTCAATGTCGTAAGTCTTTGCCGATCCAAATCCCAAATCGCCAGTGCAGAGGCAAACTACTCTGTAGGGGATTCCGAGGAGTTGCAAAATCTTTTCTGCGGAGTTGGTCAAATGCTCAAGCTCTGCGTAGCTTGTTTCGGGAGTAGTAAACTTGACGAGTTCGACTTTGTTGAACTGGTGTTGACGGATAAGACCTCTGGTGTCTCTGCCGGCGCTTCCCGCTTCGCCTCTAAAGCATGCGGTGTACGCGCAATACTTGATAGGCAATACGTCTACGGGGAGTATCTCGTCTCTGTGCAAATTGGTTACCGGTACTTCCGCCGTCGGGACGAGATAGAAATCCTGTCCTTCGTTGTTGACGTAATACATATCTTCGGCAAACTTGGGAAGTTGTCCCGTGCCTATCATTGCGTTCTTGTTTACCATGTAAGGTGGGAATATTTCCGTATATCCGTTTGCGGTGTGGGTGTCTAGCATAAAGTTGTAGATTGCTCTCTCCAATCTTGCGCCGAGACCTTTGTATACGGTAAATCTTGCGCCTGAAATCTTGCTTGCTCTAGGCCAATCGCACAAGTCTTTTTCTTCTGCGATATCCCAGTGCGCCTTTGGCTCAAAGTCAAACTTGGTGGGTTCGCCCCATCTTCTCACTTCTAGGTTGTCGTCGCTGTCGCTGCCGATAGGTACGTCCTTGTTGGGCAAGTTGGGGATAGTAAGCATGATTTCGCTAATCTTGCTTTCCACCTCGTTGAGTCTTGCGTCAATGGCTTTTATATCGTCGCCGAGCGTTTTCATTTCGGCAATCTTCGCAGCCTTTTCCTCGCCCTTGAGAGAGGGGATTTGCTTTGATACTGCATTCTTGGTTGCTTTTTTGTTTTCGCCGTCTTGTATGAGGGCTTTTCTTTCTTTAGCAAGTTCGCCAAGTCCTTCAAGGTCAAACTTGCCGCTTCTATGCGCCAATCTTTGCTTCACTTCTTCAATGTTTTCACATACAAACTTCAAATCTAACATTTGATTTCCTCCGAGATTTTATCTCTCATCTTTTATTTCTTATATTTAATCGGTTGAGACCCTTCGACTACGCTCAGGGTGACAGGGCTGCGCCCTTGATACTATAAGGTCAAGCCTAGCTTGTTATTTGCAAACGATATTTACAAGTCTCTTGGGTATTACAATTACTTTGACGACTTTCATATCGCCTATTGCGCTCTTTACTGCGTCGTTTTGCATTGCTATATTTTCAATCGCCTTGTTGTCGGCGTCGCTTGGTACAACTATCTTTGCTTTCATACGGCTGTTGATTTGTACCGCAAGCTCGTATTCGTCTTTGACAAGAGCCTTTTCGTCGCATACGGGGTAGGTCATGTCGAATACCGAATACTTACCGCCCATCTTCTCGTTGAGCTCTTCTGCGATATGCGGTACGAGGGGAGCAAGCAACAAAATCAAGTCGCTTATGCAAGCCTTGAAGAAACTTGAGTTTTTCTCTCCGCCAAGGTTGTCGTATTTGTACAAGTCGTTGACGTACTCCATTATTCTTGCGATTGCCGTGTTGAAAGAGAACGCTTTCATATCCTCGCGTACTCTCTTGATGGTGTAGTTGCGAGTATAGTTGAGAGCCTTTTCGTTTGCGCCCATTTGCGTATTGGCATTGTTGGCCGCTAATGCTTTGTCGACGATTCTCTCAACTCTCTCGAGGAACTTGACGATTGATTCCATACCGTTTGCGTTCCACGGACCGCCCTCGATATAGCTGAATCCAAACATGAGATACAGTCTGAACGCGTCGGAGCCGAATTTGCTTACGTAATCGTCGGGGGAGATTACGTTGCCTCTTGACTTAGACATCTTGAATCCGTCAGGACCGAGGATTGTGCCTTGGTGTACCAGCGACTTAAAAGGTTCGTCAAATTTGAGATATCCCATATCTCTCAAAGCTTTTGTGAAGAAACGCGCGTACAGCAAGTGCATACAAGCGTGTTCCGCGCCGCCGATATACTTGTCGACTGGGAGCATCTTGTTGATAATCTCGGGATCGAACGCCATCTTATCGTTGTGAGCGTCGGGGTATCTCAAATAGTACCAACTCGAGCATACGAAGGTGTCCATTGTGTCGGGGTCTCTTCTTGCCTTGCCGCCGCACTTGGGGCAGGTGGTATTCATAAACTCTTCGCAACTTGCAAGCGGCGATTTGCCGTTGGGCTTGAATTCCACGTTGTAGGGAAGCGATACCGGCAAGTCCTTTTCGGGTACGGCTACTTCGCCGCACTTGTCGCAATATACTATTGGTATCGGCGCGCCCCAATATCTTTGACGGGAGATAAGCCAGTCGCGCAATCTATAGTTTGTCTTGAGTTGTCCTTGCTTTTTGGTCTCAAGCCACTTGACGATTGCCACTTTGCCTTCTTCGGAAGTCATGCCGTCAAACTGCGTACCTGTGTTGCAGATCACGCCGTATTCGCAATACGGAAGGTCGTCGTTTGAGCCGTCCTTGGATTTGATAACTCTGCGTATCTGCAAATTGAATTTCTTTGCAAAGTCGTAATCTCTCTCGTCGTGAGCGGCTACGCCCATTACCGCGCCCGTGCCGTAGGAGTAGAGTACGTAATCGCCAATCCATATTGGCACTCTCTCGCCGTTGACGGGATTGATGCAGTATGCGCCGGTAAATGCGCCAGTCTTTTCTCTAGTGGTGGACATTCTGTCAATCTCGGAGATTTTTGCGCAATTTTCTTTATACGCCTTGACCTCGGCAAGTTGTTCTTTGGTGGTAATCTTATCGACGAGCGGGTGCTCGGGCGCAAGTATGACGTACGATACGCCGAATACCGTGTCCGCTCTTGTGGTAAATACGCTGAAGGTATCTCCGCTTTCGCACTTGAACTCTATCTCTCCGCCGGTGGATTTGCCTATCCAGTTGCGTTGCATTGCCTTGGTCTTTTCCGGCCAATCAATCGTGTCGAGACCTTGCAAGAGTTCTTCCGCGTATTTGGTAATCTTGAAGAACCATTGCGTAAGATTCTTTCTTATGACGGTAGTGGAGCATCTCTCGCATGCGCCGTCTACGACTTGCTCGTTGGCAAGTACGGTATTGCAAGACGGACACCAGTTGACGGGAGCTTCTTTGCGGTATGCAAGTCCGTTGTGATAAAGTTGCAAGAATATCCACTGCGTCCACTTGTAATAGTCGGGCATACACGTCTTTATCTCGTAATCCCAATCGAACGACGCGCCCATAGCCTTGAGCTGTCTCTCCATAGTGTCTATGTTTTTGAGCGTGCTGTCTTGCGGATGAATACCCGATTTGATAGCGTAATTTTCCGCAGGTAAACCAAAGGCGTCAAAGCCCATAGGTTGGAAGACCTCTTTGCCGTTCATTCTCATAAAGCGAGCGTAACTGTCGGACGGTCCGTAGTTGTACCAGTGTCCTGCGTGCAATTTTGCGCCCGAAGGGTAGGAGAACATCTCCAATACGTAATATTTATCTTTGATTTTTGATTTGTCAAAAGAGTATAGCTTTGTGTCCGCCCACTTCTTTTGCCATTTCTGTTCAATGCCGATAAAATCCATAACTGCTCCAAAGTATTTATAAATTTATTATATATATAATATATCCCTATACTGCTTTTGTCAACTTATATTTGTAATGTGGATTTAAAAGGGGAATAAATTATGGTTGAGTGTGAGTCGGTTGGAGTAATGGCTTGCTCGGCGTAATTTGCACAATAAGCAGATTTTTTATGTAGTGATACCTAACTAAAATACAAAGTAGCTAAACCCCATAAAAAATACGTTATTTAAGCAAACAACACCTTCGCTCGCCATATACAAGTTGACGTATTATATGCGTTATTTTGAGTATTGACAGGCTTGCTTTTTGATACGTAGCTTGCCTCTTGAACGCGTCATTCTGAGCGAAAGAAACCTTTTATATTACGGCGCGCTTATGCTTTGGCGCGACCGATAACAAAGTCGATAGTGCAATTGAAGAATTGAGCGAGTTTGATTACGTTTTCAAGCGAGGGGACGTGTTCGCCTTTTAGCCAATCGTAATAGCGGGTTTTAGGTATACCGCAACCTTTATAGATGTAACTATTGGTACATTTATAATGCTTTTTAAGAAATTCCAGTTGTTTGTTAAAGGGTGGACAAGTACAGTAATTGTCGCCGTTCCGTTGCTCTTCAAATCCCAAAAGATAGTCTGTAGAGCAACCAAAATAATCTGCCAGTTGTACTAATCTCGCCACGGTGGGTATTCTTAAAGCTCTAAGATATTCGGAGACACTTGAGGGTTGAATTCTAGAATCTTTTGCAAAGTCCTGCGCATTCATTTTGCGCTGAGCAATTAAATCGTCTAATATTTCTGCAAAATCATTAATAAAACTCATAAAATAAACTCCTTAAAATAATTATGTTCCACAAACGGAATTTTTACTTGCCAATTCGAGCCGTGGAACTTTATAATGTAATTAAGCCCAAATTATAGGAGCAGATTCAAATGAATAATGATGAAGAGAGTTCGCTCGGAATGATGATAAGCGGATAGAGATTTCTCCACTACGGTCGAAATGACATTATAATAGTCAAAGTGACATAAAAGATGACGCGTTTAAAACGGGAGTTGCGCTCAGGCGAGCGAAAAGCAGTTTGCTTAAATAACATTAATTTTTTTGGTTAAGGGGGTAGCGAATACTAATAATGATTTGCCAAAAAAAATTTCCGTTTATTGGGCAAATTACTTGAGCGAGCCAATACTCCAAGCCAAAACGAAAAACATCACTAATCGCAAATTACACTTGGTACACAATAAACTACCTTATATATTTATGAAAAAAAAGACGTTAAAGATTATATTAATATGCATATCGCTGTATATTACAATACTCACAATTGAATTTTGTTGCATATATGCAGCGCAAGGCGGAAATTTATGGAATTATCTTAAAGTTTTTTGGGATTGGTACAAAACTTTGTTTTAATAAAGAAAATACACTCAAAAGGTAGTGTATTTTTTTTAAGTGTGTTAAAATTAGTTCAAACAAGTTACTTTGGAGCGCGTTATGAAGATTAGCGAGTTGTTTAAACAAAAAAAGGTCGTATATTCCTTTGAGATTTTTCCGCCAAAGGTCAACGACGATATAAACAAGATATACAAGACTTTGGCAGAATTAAAGGACGTAAGTCCAGATTATATTTCAATCACTTACAGCGCGGGCGGCAGTAAAAATTCCCGCACCAAAGAGATTGCTCAAATCGTCAAGGACGAGTACGGCATTGAGCCGTTGGCGCACCTTACGTGTATAAATTCCACCAAGGAAGAAGTGGCGAAGACTTTGCAAGGACTTGTGGATATAGGCGTGCAAAACGTGCTTGCTTTGCGCGGAGACAGAATAGAGGGCGAAGTCAAGAGCGATTTTAAGTATGCAAGTCAATTGACAGAATTTATCAAACAAAACAGCGATATGGACGTGGCGGGCGCGTGCTATCCCGAGGGACACCCCGAAAGCGCAAATATCGTCGAAGATATTCGCAATATGAAAATCAAAGTCGACAAGGGAGTGTCGCACCTCAATTCGCAGCTCTTTTTTGACAACGACGATTACCTTAAATACCTCGATATGGTTCGTTTGGCGGGCATTGACGTGCCTATACAGGCGGGTATTATGCCGCTCGTCAGGGCTTCGCAATTCGGCGGTATAGTCAAGACGACGGGCGCAAAGTTGCCGTCGAAAATATCGCGTATGTACAACAAATTCGCAGACGATCCCGAGGCGCTTATGGAAGCGGGTATCGCGTACGCTACCGACCAAATCGTCGACTTGCTCTCAAGCGGCGTGGACGGCATACACCTGTATATCATGAACAACGCGTACGTCGCAAGAAGAATTACGGAAAATATCAAACCCATAATCGATAAACTCAACGGCGTAAAGTAAAAAGCTATGAAGATTGACAAGAGCGAACTTTTGAGATATCTCGGATATAAAGGGCAGGAGTACGGCGAAAATATAGAGCAAAATATAGATCGCGCCGTAGCAATTTGTCTTGACAAAATCACGCCGAGAAGCATAATCAAAAAGTATTCGCTAATCAAAGAGCCGTTGTCGCTCAAAGGCGCAAATATGACTTTGCAGGGAAAGGATATTGCAAAACATTTAGAAGATTGCAACGAAGTCTATATTCTCGGCGCAACGGTGGGATTTGAGATAGAGAAGACAGTAAATAAGTTGATGAATGAAAATCCTTTACTTGGCGTAATGGTGGACAGCGCAAGTATATGCGCGATTGAGAGTTATTGCGACGATTTGTGCGAAGAGTTGCAAAAACAAAATACAAAGCAGTTGACATGGCGATTCTCCTGCGGGTACGGCGATTTTCCGCTGTCGCAACAAAAGGACTTTGTAAGAGCGCTTGAATTGCAAAAACGCATAGGGGTTTTTCTCAATGAAGATAGCTTTATGATGAGTCCGCAAAAATCAATAACAGCTATCATCGGCATTAAAGAAAATACAACTAAAGATATTCAATCGCAAAGATGTGTTGGGAAGTGCGACAATTGCGGAAATGTGGGTTGTCAATATAGGAAATAATGAAAATGAAATTCAAAGATATAATTAAAAATAAGATTGTTTTACTCGATGGAGCATTCGGTACTCAACTGCAAAAGAGAGGACTGGAGGGCGGAGCTATACCCGAAAGACTCAACGTGGAAAATCCTGAGCTTGTGTATTCCATTTGCAAGGAATACGTCGACAGCGGAAGCGATATTGTATACACCAATACCTTTGGCGCGAATAGAAAGAAACTCAAGGATAGCAAAGAAGTCGAGACTTTGATTAAAGCGGGAGTGAAGATTGCAAGACAAGCGGCGGGCGATAAACTTGTGGCTTTGGATATAGGTCCGTCGGGCGCGCTTATCGAACCGCTTGGCACTATGACTTTTGACGAGGCGTACGAACTCTTTAAAGAGCAGGTTATTGCCGGCAAGGACGGCGCGGATTTGATTGTAATCGAGACAATGAGCGACCTTTACGAACTCAAGGCGGCGCTTCTTGCAGTCAAAGAAAATTGCGATTTGCCAGTCATGGCAAGTATGACTTTCGATGAAAGCGGACGTACATTTACGGGTTGTAGCGTAGAGGCTTTTGCCATTACCGCAAGCGCGTGGGCGGACGCTTTGGGAATCAACTGTTCGTTGGGACCTGCGCAACTTTTGCCCATTATGCAAAGACTTGTGGATAATACCGATTTGCCTGTATTTATCAAGGCAAACGCAGGACTTCCCGACAGCGAAATGAACTATTCCGTGTCGGCGGAAGAATTTGCAAGTATATACGAAAAGTATATCGACTTGGGCGCGGGTATACTGGGCGGTTGTTGCGGTACTACTCCCGAGTATATAGCAAAGCTTGACGAATTGCGTAAACGTAAAAAGATTGGTAAACGAAATAGAAAATATCAGACGGCAGTTTGCAGTTCCACAAAAGTAGTGTATATCGACGGAGTAAAGGTAATCGGCGAAAGAATAAATCCCACCGGCAAAAAGGCGATGAAACAAGCTCTTATGGATAGGGATTTTAACTATATCGCAAATCAAACCATTGAACAAGTGGAAGCGGGCGCTCAGATTTTGGACGTCAACGCGGGACTTCCGCAAATCGACGAAAAGCAGATGCTTACCGAGATGGTAAAGTATATACAAAGTTTGACGGACGCGCCGTTGCAAATCGACTGCGGAAAACCCGAGGCAATTGAGAGCGCTCTGAGGTATTACAACGGTAAGCCCATCGTCAATTCCGTCAACGCGGAAGAGAAGTCGCTCAATAGCGTTTTGCCTATCGTGGCAAAGTACGGCGCAAGCGTAGTTGGCTTGACTATCGACGAAAAGGGCATACCCAAGACGGTGGAAGAGAGAGTACGTCTTGCCGAAAAGATAATAAAGAGGGCAAAGAGCTATGGCATCAGAGAAGAGGACGTATATATCGACTGTCTTACTCTGACCGTCAGCGCAGAGCCCGACCAAGCCGTGAATACGCTCAAGGCAATAGAGATTCTTAAGAGCAAATACAATATCAAGACGGTGCTTGGAGTGTCCAATATATCCTTTGGATTGCCTGCCCGTCAGATAATCAATACAACGTTCTTAACAATGGCAATGCACGCGGGCCTTGATTTGCCTATACTCAATCCTAATATCCCCGAGAATATGCAAGCCGTCGACGCTTTCAACGTGCTGACTTGCAAGGATAAGAATTGTATGACGTATACCGCCAAGTATGCAGATTATGCCGGTACGCAAATCATTAAGAAAGACACCGAAAAGAGCGAAGGCGCAAGCGGGGATAAGGATATATTTTATTGCATAGAAAAGGGACTTGACAGGGCAAGCGTTTTGACGGCAGAATTGCTCAAGACGCATGACGCTTTGCAAGTCATCGACGATTATCTGATACCTGCGCTCAACAGAGTGGGAGACAATTACGAAAAGGGCAAAATATTCCTGCCGCAACTCATTGCGTCTGCGGATTGCGCTAAAGCTTGTTTTGACGCGGTAAAGAAAAATCTGCCTGTAGGTACTAATACCGAGAAAGGCAAAATCGTACTCGCCACAGTCAAGGGCGACGTGCATGACATAGGCAAGAATATCGTCAAGACGGTGCTTGAGAATTACGGATATAAGGTAATCGACCTCGGCAAAAACGTACCGCCTATGACGGTGGTGGACGCGGTAAAAGAAAATAATATCAAACTTTGCGGACTGTCTGCGCTGATGACTACGACGGTGGAGAATATGCAAGAGACCGTCAAACTTCTCAAAGAGCATTGCCCCGATTGCAAAGTTATGGTGGGCGGAGCGGTACTCACTGAAGAATACGCAAAGCAGATAGGCGCGGATAAGTATTGTAAGGACGCAAATATGAGCGCTAAGTATGCAGGAGAAGTGTTCAAGAAGTAATCAGTTTACTTCTTGAACAGTTATATCGCTTGCTACGCATGCGGTTATATCTTGCCTGTGGCAAGGTTATATCCACCGGCTAGTGGGTTAGATCGTCGCTTTGCGACGGTTATGGATATAATTTTTAGATTAGATTCTTCGACTGCGCTCAGAATGACGGTAAGCGGATGAAGATTTCTCCACTACGGTCGAAATGACATTAGAATTAGGATAAATAAATATGAAGAGGACTTTGCAAGTAGTTGGCGCGATAATCGTAAAGGACGGCAGAATTTTAGCCGTCAAGCGCGGAGAGAATAAAAACAAAGCGGTTGCTTTTAAATACGAATTCCCCGGCGGGAAGATCGAGCAGGGCGAAACTCCGCAGCAAGCTCTCAAGAGAGAACTTGTCGAAGAGATGAATTACGATATAGAGGTGGGCGAGGAGTTTATGTCGGTATCGTATGAATACGAGGACGTAATCGTCAATTTGCATACCTATCTTTGCAAACCTTTGTCCGATACTTATACGCTTAATGAGCATATCGACGATAAGTGGCTTTTGCCAAGCGGATTGTTTGACGTAGAGTGGGCGCCGGCAGACGTAAGCATATTGCAAAAATTATCTAAAATGGTTTTTTAAATCTTCAATATAATCGTCAACGTTTCGTTTTTATATTCGGCAGAGATTTCTCCGCCGATTTGTTTTGTAAGTTGCTTTGCGATTGACAAGCCAAGACCCGTGGAGTATTTGCAAGTTTCTACAGTGAAAAATCTGTCGAAGAGTTTGGCTACGTCGACGTTGCCCAAATTATGCGCGGTATTGGAAAAGCGTATAATTCCGTCGTCTTTTATACTGACGGAGAAGTCGCCGTCGCTGTATTTGATTGCGTTCTCTATTATATTGGAAAAGATTCTCGTCAAAGAGTTTTTGTTGGTTATTCTTACTATAGAGCTTTCGCAAGCCGTGATGCGCGGTACGATACCTCTTTCGCAAAACTTGGTGTAGAAGGAAAACAATGTCTCTTGCAAATGAAGATTGACGTCGACTTTTTCCACTTGCTGAATTTTATCTGAATTGGCGGAGACGGAATATTTAAACAGTTCTTCCGACAGGACTTTGAGCGCGTTTGCTCTTTCGGAGATTATCGACAGATATTTGTCAAGTTTGGCGGGGTCGCGTTCCTCTTTCATCATATCGGTATATCCTGTCTTTTACAAAACTACGCCGCCACGAGACTAGGCATGGTTGCGGATGCCGGCTGGGGGGTGAAAAAAAAAAGGGG
>CAMWQA010000015.1 GCA_947176265.1 uncultured Clostridia bacterium
AGACAAGATGAATACCGCCGATATGGGCTTTCATAAAGACGTGAAATACGATCTTTCGCTTTATGTCAGACTTAACGATTTCGAGGGGACTTTGTCTGCTCAACTTTCTTCAAAAAACAATGACGAGAAAATCAATTTGACGCTTCCGTCGCAAAAGACTGAGTGGGTTAAGGTCAGCGGCGTTTTGACGAGCAAAGCTACCGAAGACGGCGGTCTTGTGTTGACTGCGCAAGGCAAAGGCGAACTTGACATTGACTTCGTGTCTTTAGTCCCCAATGATTCTTACGGTTACGGAAGAGACGAATGGAAATACGTGTCGTTGAGACAAGACCTTTTCGACGCGCTCGACGAATTGTCGCCGGCTTTCGTAAGATTCCCCGGCGGTTGTCTTGCAGAGGGAGATACCTTTGAGCATCTATTCGATTGGAAAAAGACTATCGGTCCTCTTGAGGAAAGGGAGCAGTATCACAATATTTGGCGAGACGAAGAGAACGGTAAATATTACAACAATACCTTTGCGCTCGGTTATCACGAATACTTCCAACTTTGCGAAGATTTGGGAGCAAAAGCATTGCCTATACTCAACGTGGGTATGATTTGCCAATTCCAAGCCAAGTACAACAAGAATGCGAAAAAATATAAGCAGGGCAAGATGAGTAAAGACGAGTGGGAAAAGTATCTCGACAGCGTTGCTCTGCGACCGGGTACTGACGAATTTAACGCGTATATCCAAGACATAATGGATTTGATTGATTACGCCAACGGCGTTGACGTCAACAACGTATGGGTGCAAAAGCGTATTCAAAACGGACACCCTCAACCTTTCAATATTGAGTATATCGGTCTCGGCAACGAGAACTGGGGCGAACTGTATTGGCGCAACTTCGACGCGCTTTACAAGGCAGTCAAAGAGGCGCACCCCGAATTGACTATTATATCGTCGGCGTCATATCAATTCAGCGGAGAGAGATTTGACGATTCTTGGGAACATATTCACAAAGACTATGCAGATACTTTGGTAGATGAGCATTACTATACCTCGCAAAACAAACTCTTCAAACACAACGACAGATACGACAGCTACGACAGAGACAGCGCAAAGGTATTCGTCGGCGAATACGCGGCAAGCGCATGGGGCATAGGCAAGTACTGGTCGCAAAATAATCTTTGGTCTGCGGTGGAAGAGGCAAGCTATCTGACCGCATTGGAGCGCAACGGCGACGTCGTAAAGATGGCTTCTTACGCGCCTACATTTGCCAAGATAAACGCGCAATGCTGGGAAATTAACATGATTTGGTTTGATTCGCAAGGCATTGTGCTGACGCCCAATTATTTCAATCAAATGCTTTTCGCCAACAATACCGGAAGCAGATATATTGACACTGGTATCAAGACAAAAGGCGTATATTCGTCGGCGTCTGTAGACGAAGACAGTCAAAGTATCTACGTCAAACTCGTCAACGTCAATTCCTATTCTATGGACGTGGATTTGGCATTTGACGGCTTTGGCAAAATCAACGCAAGCTCTATGCAATATATGAGCGGTCCAAGAGGCGCGTACAATGCGCCGGGTATGACTACCGTTGCGCCGCAGCAAATTGATTGCGCTATCGACGGCAACAGCGTATCTACAAAAATCGACGGTCAGAGCATAAATATCATTCGTATTTATTACGGCGACAACGACGGCTCTACGGCTTATAATTTGCCAGCCCTTCCGCAGAATATGCAAAACAAAATTACGCAGTTTGACAAATTCGTTATGACTCCCGAATTGGGCTTTGCAGTAGGTATGATAGGATTGGCGATACTCATTACTCTTGCTTTCGTAGTAATTGCGAGAATTAATAAAAAGTTGATTTACAAAAAGGCGGGGATAAAGAAATAACTGCAACCCGATACAAATCTCTCAAATAAGCGTAGCATATTTGATTGACAAACGCATCGCTAACGAATGAATAAAGAAGGAGATAGAAGAATATGCAAAACAAACAAGCGCCAAATACCGGATTGTATTCAAAAAAAGTAGCAAGATTCGCCGTTGTTATGGGTTTTATATTAGTTATTGGAGTTATAATATTTCTATGCTTTTTCAATACGCTTTGGGATCGCATGACTAGTAATTATGCAGAAAAACATTATGGGCAAGAAACGGTTATTGGAGATTTTATATGTCAGGAATATAAAAAGAATGAGATATATTTAAAAGGTTTGTCAGAAGAAGGTAAAACTAAAGAATACGTTGTTATCCCCAATGAAATAAATGGAAAAGCAGTGACAATGATAGGATATCAAAGGGGTTTAATATATAAAGATATAGGCAAGTGGGAGAGTGAAAATTTAAAGAAAATCTACGTAGTTGGCGAACATTATCATTTTGTTAGAGAAGAAAGGGTTTTTTCCAAATGTCCCAATTTGGAAAAGATAATTTTTTTGAATAACAAGAACGAACAATATTATGACGTTGTTAAGGATGATTGGACGGTTTTTATGAGTAAAATGAATTATAATCGACTTTTTGCAGATAAAGAGTCAGCAGCGGAAGATAATGAAAAATCCCCCTATTTTTATGCTGCAAACATCTCTTTTAATTATAATTACAAAAATGCGCCCAATAATAGGTACTATTGGATAGACGACGTTGAAGACGGTAAATTGATAGTTTTTATACCGCCCGACCCGATAAGAGAAGGATATGAATTTCAAGGTTGGTACAAAGAAAATGATTGTATAAATAAGTGGGACTTTGACAATGACAGAGTTCAAAAAGCCAATTATCATCAAGAATTTAAAGAGACTCAATTATTTGCAAAATGGGAAAAAATAAAATAAAAAAGGAGTGGTTACACTCCTTTTTATTTATGAGTATTTAAATATGCAAGCGTCTTTTGAGTTCGCCAAGGTAGGAATCCTTTGCGAAGAACGACAGCGCAAGCACGTCGACAAAACCTCTTGCCGTGCAGACGTACCAGCCCCAAGTGCAAGTCTTCGTCCAAATGAATGAAATGCCTATACATATTGCAGAAAGTACGAAAAGTTTTGTCAATGATATTTGATAGTTGCCTCGTCCGCCTTTGTGGGATAGCGTAAGGATTTCAAGTATCGTCTGCCATACGAGTACGACTATTGGCATACCCAAAGTGAAAGCCCACGGATTAGCAAGTTTTGACGTCCATATATTTATATAGAATAGCAGGGCGATTACTCCGATAAAGTCCCAAGTGAGGTGCTTACGCACGCAAAATCTTTTGATAATGGGTCTGCTTACGCAAAGCCATATCAAGGCAAAGCCGAATATGACGTGCAACGACCAAGACACGGTATGGTTGACCGCGGCGTTGATTGCCAGTACCAAAGCAATCGTAAAGATTGAAATAAACATACTAATCTTCATCAATAGTTTTTTCTTTGTCTTTATATTTACTTGGGGGTATTCGTATATAGTGGGAGCAGTCTCGTCGTGAGCAAACGCTCCGCAAAGAGGGCAGTTTGCCAAATCGTCGTCGACGTATACTCCGCATTTGCGACACTGTTTCATTGCATTACCTCCTGTTGCTGTTGACGGTCACTTCGATGCCGTGTTCCGTAAGTATCTTGAAGAAATCTCTTTCCAAGATCGGGTCTTTGGAAGTGCGCGAGAAAGTCACTACGCTCACGCCGTTGTAAGACGCGCAAGTCATGGAGTTGTTCATATACTTTTGCGGTCCCAGCACGAATTCAAATCTGTCGATATAATCGTACAGTTCTTTTGGCGTGACTACGTTGCCTATGTTGCTGAACGTGCATGACATAAGGTTTTCGCCCACCAAATAGAACGACATATTCATAAAGAAAGTTTTCAAAAATCTCGGCGCAACTTTGATAATTGGATTTTTCTCCAAAGACACGTTGGAGTTGATAAACTTCTGGCAGTAGTCGGGAGTAATCTTTTCTTTGAGTTGGCTGTCCAATTCTTTGACTACTTCTTCAAACGTCATTTCTTCGGGGGAGAGATTGGTATTGTAATATCCCGCGAAGTTACGCAAGGTCTCCGAGCCGAATATTTTTCTAAGGTTGATTGGCACTTGTACTCTGATTGGCTTTTTGCCCGACTTCTTTTCATAAAGCTGTCTTTTCAAAAGCGCGTAGGCAAGTACCGACGTCAAATACGTGTTGACGGTGCAGCCGAATGATTTTGCCACGCTGTGAAGCTGTTCAAAAGGCATACGTCCTTGAGTGACGTTGAGTACGCCGCGCTTTTCCCTTTGTCCTTTAATTTGATAAGCCGACGGCTCTTTTCTCGGCAAAGTGCCTTTGCTCTTGTCAATAAAGCGTGAGAAAGAATCTTCGACTTCTTCTGGGGTTGGGTCGTCGTCGTAGTGCAATATATCTCCAAAGTTCTCTATCTTAGCTCCGCATAGCTCGCAATATCTCATAACCAACGTCTTGAGGAAAGTAATATTGCCCGTACCGTCGGTAATGGAGTGGAATACCTCTACGGAAATTCTGTGAGAATGGTATAGCACTCTAAATACGTAATCTCTTCCCGAAAGTCGCATCATTGCGCAAGGATAGTCCGTCTCTTTTTGTATTTTGGGCTTATGGTCTACAAATTGAAAATAATACCAAAAGAAACCTTTTTTCAAAGTCATTCTAAAAGTCGGGAAACGGTCGATGACGTCGTCCAACGCTTGCTGAAGTAATTCGGGGTTGACCTCTTCTTTCATTACCGCAGACATACGGAAGACGGCGTTCCATCTCGAACTTCTTGCCGCAGGATAAATCTTCGCGGCGTTGTCGAGCTTAAACCATTCCTTATCGAACATTGCGTTTTTCATATTTATTCTCCTAACTTTATCCATTATACATTGTTTTTATTTAAAATGCAATAGGGATTGAGTATTTGGCAATTTTGTTACAGGTATTTATGTAAATTTGTATCTTTCGGCAGACGTTTTTGCTAAAAGTATTGACAAGAATATAAAATTTAAAGGATAATGGTATTGCTTAATAATAATTTAAGGACAAATATATATCTATGAGAGAAGTGAAAAAAATAATTTGTATTGCGTTGTTAATCTTGCTTTTGACGTGCGTTGCGCTGTCCGCGGTAGGCTGCAACGGCGGAACGGATTTGCAATCAAGAGACAAGAATTTAGGCAATTATGTCGGTAAGAAAGCAGAGAACGGAATGAGCGCGTTTGATCTCGTAATGGAAGCGTACTCCAATTTTCTTCAAGAACCTAATTTCACGAGAGACGAGTATTTTTCTTTTTCCTCTTCCGTAGCCACTCGCAATACGCATTTGACTCGCAAGATCGTGGACGGCAAGGTGTATAGCCAAGAAGTCATATACGGCACGGGTTTTGACAAGGGCACTTGCGCAAAGAGATTCTATTACGACGGCGCGACCGCAATGTATTTGCACAACAGCAAGAAAAGTGACATTAGGTACAATTCATCCAGCAATACCTATACTGTCAAGTATTGGGGAGACTTTATCCCATTTAAAGGGGATTTGCAAAAAGAGCTTTATGAACTCAGAGACAAGATTACCACTTACGATATTTACTCGAGAGACATACTTTCGCCGAAACACGACGACGGAGTGTATTTGACGGACGGAGTATATTACTGCACTATTAAGATAGATTGCAGAGCGGAAAAGATGAAGACGGTTCAAAGAGCTGCTCTCGACGAATTTTTGGATATGCTCAGCGCAAAAGAAAAGGGCTTTGAAATTGACGACACGACGTTGGACTTTGCAATTCAAAAGATAGACGGGAAGTATAAATTTGTCATTTGGAGACGTCACGAAAAATATTCCGGCAAGCACAGCTCGGGTATCAGAGTGTCTTGCGAACAGACTTGCATCAGTTATTACACCTATGGAGACGCAGTTATCACAAGCGATGATCTTCTCAATTTGGCGTAACAATTATTAAATAAATATAGCGGGGAAAAACTATGGAAAAATTAAAACTTGTACCTTATCCCAAGAGCGTGGAGACGCTTGACGGCAGCGTTGATTGTAAAAAAATCAATTTGATTGGACAGTCTTGTTTTGCAAGCAATTATTTTAAAGAAACGGTTCAAAAAAACGAGCTGACTTTGTCGGACGACGGAGTGAAGATAAATTACGGTATCGACGACGCTTTGGATATAGACGAAGAGGGATATTTACTTGAGATAAGCCAAGGCGGTATTGATATAAAAGCCAAAAGTCATAAGGGCTTGAATTATGCTTTTTGCACTTTATTGCATTTGATTTTCAATTATAATGGAGTTTTGCCGTGTTGCAAGATACATGACGAGCCGTATTTGAAATACCGCGGTATGCTTCTCGACAACGGCAGATACTTTTTCCCCGTCGAAGAAGTTCTTAAGTACGTTGACTTTTGTTATCTCAACAAGCTCAATGTTTTACATTGGCATTTGACTGAGGACCAAGGCTGGAGAATAGAGATTGACAAGTATCCTTTGCTTACTCAAAAAGGCAGTAAGCGTTCGCATACCAATTTCGGAATAAAGCCTCACGGCGGATTCTATACCAAAGAGCAAATAAGACAAGTCATCGCTTACGCCAACGAACGCGGCGTGGAAGTAATACCCGAGATAGATCTTCCGGGACACGCGCAGGCGGCGCTTGCGTGCTACCCATACCTCGGTTGTTTTGACAGAAAACTGCCCGTTGCTACGCATTGGGGAGTTAAGCACGACCCGCTTTGCGCAGGCAAAGAGAGCACGTACGAATGGGTATTCGACGTATTGGGCGAAGTAATAGAACTCTTTGGCGGGAATACCAAGTATATACATATCGGCGGAGACGAAGTATTTAGACACAGATGGTCGATATGCGAGCATTGCCAAGAGACAATTAAGAAATACGGACTCAAAAACGAAGAGGAACTGCAAGCGCACTTTATGCGCAGAGTGTGCGAGTTCGTTGTGGAAAAGGGCTGTATTCCTATGGCTTGGAACGGCGTGAACGTAGACGAGACGGTGCATGAAAAAGTTGTGTGGCAGTTTTGGAGCGACGAGCGCGGCGGAAGCGACAGACTTGTCAAGAGCTTAGCGCATCAAAGCGGCGGATACCTCAACAGCAACTCCAGTTGCGCTTACGTAGATTTGCCATACGGCAGAACAAGTCTTAAACAGAGTTATTCCTTCGTGCCGTTGCCCAGCGACGTCGCGCGTGAGAAATTGGTTGGCGCAGAATTAGACCTCTGGACGGAGTATATCCCCAATTTCAACAAGGCTTGCAAGTATCTGTTGCCGCGTACGCCTGCGCTTGCCGAAGCAATGTGGCGAGACGGCGAAAAGGACTATCCCGACTTTGAAAGAAGACTTTTGCCGACCCTTGAATTTTTCAAATCGCAAGGATTTAAATCGTCTTCGTTGAAGCGTGCAAATCCGTCAAAATTGAGAGGTAAGTGTCAGAAAGCTTGGTTTAATCGCAGAGTACTTCATTGGCAAGGATTACACAATCTCATAGACGACGCGTGCGTCACTCGCAAGTATGGTAAAAAGAGGAAATAAATATTTTTAATAAAAATTTAAAAAAACTAACACAAACGCAATATTATATGATATACTGATTGTGTAAAGTGCGGATTTTGTCGCAGTTTTTGAAAATTTGATAAGAAAGTGAGAAATAATTTGCGCTGGAGCGCAGGAGGAAATATGGGAAAACAAAACGTATTTAAAAAAGTCGGTTTTCTAGTGACAGACTTTTTCAAGCATTGGAATACGCCTCCAAAAGAGGGCTATTACTTGCCAAACAAAGAATTTGTCTCTTATGCCGTCGGCGGTATGGGAGTACAGGGCTTTGGTATTTTGACGCAATACTTTGCAATCAACGTAGGCGTACACTTGTCGCTCGTCTACAACTTCGATGCAATGATAGTGCAGTATACCTCGTGGATAATTGCAATCCTTACGCTTTTGCGCGCTCCGATAGTCGGTTGGATAACTGACAATACCAACACCAAGTGGGGTAAGTACAGACCTTATTTGCTATTTACAGGCGTGCTGTGCGTATTGAGCTATTGGTTATTAGCGTTTATCCCAGATTGGTTTATGCCTGATAACGCCTTAGAACATACTGCCAAAACGCAGTGGCTGGTCGTAGGCTCATATCAGTTGATATTATTCTTAGCGACTACGATATTCAGCTTCTTCTCATTCGGCAGAACGGGACTTGCGCAAGTTATCACGCCCAACACCAATGAGCGTACAAAGTTGTATTCGGTCGGCGGCGTTATCGACTCCCTTGGACCTTCCATAGTTCAGATGTTCTTCCCGCTCATCGCCGGCAGAATTTACGGACAGGCGGGCGCGGTATACAACGATGAATTCGGTCAAATGACTCCGGATCAAATCCGTAACATCGGTTTGAGATTGACGTACGGTATGGATAACATCAATACGTTTAAAGTAGTTTTCCCGATAGTAGGTCTTGTATGCGTTGCGCTTTCGCTCGTAATGTTCTTCGGTACTAAAGAGAGAATAATACAGGAAAAGAAAGTCAAAGAAAAGATTGGTTTCTTCACGGGTATCAAGAAGAGCTTTAAGAACAAGTATTTTTGGATTTTCAGCGTAGCCAACATACTTGCATTCGGCAGACTTTTGATATTCTCCGCAATCAACTACGTTTGTTTGTACATACTCGGCGGACAGCTTGGCGCAGATATGAGAGGTATAATGGTTACAGTTGCAGCAATCGGTTATACTCCGGGAATGTTGTTTGCGCCTCTCATTCAAAAGAAACTCGGCAAAAAGAATATGACCTTGCTTTCGTTTGCCGGTTCGACGGTAATAGCAGCGTTGCTATTGATTCTGTTTAAATTTGCATATCATAGCCAAGTTACGGCGTGGATATATTTCGTAGGCGTATTCTTACATAACATCTTTGCGGCGTTGTGGACCGTTACGATGCCGGCTATGACGGCGGACTATTGCGAATATCAGCAATGGAAGACGGGCGATAGACTTGACGGATATATGAACCAATTCTATCAAGTTATTACTACGATATGCGGTATGGCGTCAGGCTTGTTGACGACTCAACTTTTGGTTAAATTTGCAGGCGCAGCGTCCGCTGAAGACTACGGCGAAGAAGGCGTAATGCAAAGCGTATTGATTATATGGGCTATATTGAGTATAGTTTGCGGTATACTTGCAATAATACCTTTCCTTTTCTGGGATTTGACGGAAAAGAAACAGCTTGAGATGGCGAAAGAAATCAAGATCAGAGGATATAAAGAGCAACTTGAATCCAATACTTTGGAAGAGGAAAACGTTGAGGAAGCAGTTGCTTTGGGAGTTTTGACAAGAGAGCAAGCAATTGAAATGGGCTTTGTATTGAAAGAGGCTTCCGACACGGATAATACTGCTCAAGAAGCAAACGCAGAAGAGCAGTTGACGACCGATGAAGCGACGACGGACGAAGTCCCGCAAGATCAAGATAGTTCTGCGGAAGAGCAAAAGACTGATTTTGAATAACAGGCGCATGTTTTGATTATAATAGGACGGAATATTCCGTCCTATTATTTTGAATAAAAGAATTGAACGCGTAAGGATCAATATGAATAATATAATAGAAATCAAAGACCTCAAAAAGCATTTTAAAGAAGTTAAAGCTGTCGACGGCATATCATTTTGCGTAAAAGAAGGACAGCTATTTGCATTCTTGGGACTCAACGGCGCAGGCAAAAGCACGACGATAAATATCATCTGCAACCTGCTTGAAAAGGACGGCGGAGAAGTATATATCGACGGACTTTCGATTGATGACAATATGCAAAAGATTAAGCCGAGATTGGGCGTAGTCTTTCAAGAAAATTCTTTGGACGTCAGACTGTCTGTATACGACAATTTAAAATACAGAGCGGGTATTTACGGCTTGCGCGGAAAGGCTTTTGAAGAGAGGTTGAAATATCTTGCCGACAGATTGCAATTTAGCGATATTTTGAAGAGACCTTTTGGCAAACTCTCGGGCGGGCAGCAAAGGCGCATTGACATAGCAAGAGCTTTGATGCATTCGCCTAAGATTTTGATTTTGGACGAACCTACTACGGGTCTCGACCCTAATACGAGAATAACCGTTTGGGAATTCCTCAATGAGTTGAGAAAGGACATGGGGCTGACGATACTTCTTACGACGCACTATATGGAAGAGGCTGGCGAAGCCGATTACGTTGTGATAATCGACAGCGGAAAAATCGTGGCAAGCGACACACCCAATAATCTCAAAAATCAATACGCGTACGACTTTATTAAGATATACGAGTATTCGCCGGATTTGAAAGAACGTCTCGCAGATGGCGAAGTTGAATTCAAAGAAGAGAGCGGCTATTTGATAATCGAGGTAAAAGAGATTGCAAAGGCAAAAGAGATTTTGACTGCGTATGCGCAATATATTAACGATTTTGAAGTGATAAAGGGCAAGATGGACAACGTTTTCCTCAACGTCACAGGCAAACAGTTGAAGGAGGAGATAAAATGAAAGAGAGATTGAGCGCGTTCGGTTATATGTTGGGACGCAATATCAAAGTGTATTTTAAAGATAAGTTGACTTTCGTCTTCTCCCTCATGACGCCGCTCATATTGGTAGTTTTGTTTTTGCTCTTCCTTAGAGGCGTGTATGAAGATTCTCTCGTCAATTCAATTCCAAAAGGCTTTGAGCTTAGCAAAAAGATGATCAACGCTTTTACCGGCAGTTGGCTTTTTTCGTCGATAATGACGACGTCTTGTATTACCGTAGCGTTTTGTTCCAATATGCGAATTGACGACAAACTCAAAAAGACCTTGCGCGGTTTTGAGATTGCGCCGATTGACAGATTTTCGTTGAGTTTGAGCTATACCGTATCCAACTTCATTACGACGTTATTGATATGTACGATCGTATTGATAATAAGTTTTATCTATCTTGCAATAGTGGGCTGGTATTTGTCTTTTGGCGACGTTATGCTGATAATCTTAGATATGCTTTTGACTGTGACCATGGGTTCTTTATTTATATCGTTAGTGGGGAGGGTTATCAACTCGCAAGGCGCGTTGAGCGGAGTATGTACGTTGGTATCGTCAATGTACGGCTTCCTCTGCGGAGCGTATATGCCAATATCGTCAATGGGCAAAGGAATACAAAATTTTGTAGGCTTTATTCCGGGCACGTATTCTACCGTAATATTCCGTCAAGCTTATATGAACGGTATACTTGACGAAATGAAGAGCAAAGGGATTCCTTCTCAAGCCGTCGACGCAATCGGCAAAGGCTTTGACTGCGAGTATTACTTCTTTGACCACAAGGTCGCGCCTTGGGTACTATTCGTCGTAGTAATCGTCACGATAATAGTTTTGCTAGCAACCTATATGGCGCTTAATCTAAAATTGCGTCATAAAAAGACTCAACCTACAGTATAAATTATTCATGCGCGGTAGGGTGGAGAAGAACAATAAAAAAGCTTGAACAAATAAGAAAAACCACTAAATTTAGCGGTTTTTTGGAGCTGCTAACCGGACTTGAACCGGTGACCTCGTCCTTACCAAGGACGTGCTCTACCTGCTGAGCCATAGCAGCATATTCTAAAAACAGTAGCAATATCAATTAACTTGCTTAACTATTATAATTGATAAAAGTCAAAGTGTCAATCACTTTTTACAACTTATTTTAATTATAAAAGTTGAACTATAATATTGTATTGGGAGTAAAGAATGGCAAGACGAGAGATTGATGACAAGACGGTAATCAACAGAGGACGGTATAGCGTAGTAAAAATCGTTATGCTTACTTTTGCAGGTTGCGTTTTTGTGTCGTTAGGTCTTGCTTTAGTAATAATGGACGTCCGTGATATGGCGCAAGCAATACGTATAGGCAAGTCTATGATAGGCGGTATCGTACTTTTCTTGGTTTTGACGCTGATGCTTTTGGGATTTGGCGGAACGGCTTTATATTTTGCATGGAGAGACGTGTATCATTGGATAATGACGCATATTACCAAGAAGAAAGGCGAGATTGGTTACGCTCATATTATTGACAGTCGCAGCATTTCGCAAGGTAACCGAACGGGCATGAATATCAACAGATATTACGGGTTTGAATTATCTTATGAAAAGGACGGCGAGCAAAAGACAGCCAAGACTGACACGGTATTTGATATCAATGAATACAGATACATCAAATCATTGCCGCAGGTAAAGATAAAGATATATAAAAATTACGTAGCTATCGACGAAGAATTTAGATATGAGATTTACAAGTTGGATTCCAGATACGGATTGCCAAAGAGGTATTTTGTAGAAAAGCCATTTTCGACGGTTCTCAATATTTGGAGAATTGTAAGTATACTTTCCATTGTCTTGTTTTTCGTACTGTTTGCGCTGACTATCGCTTTGAAAGTCAATACATTCGTATTCGTAGGCTTTGCGCTGTTGACCGTTTCAAATCTTGTTTGTGGAATAGTCTACGCTATTTACTTTTATAGCGGTAGGTAAAAGGACGAAATTCATTGACAAATGTTGGTAAATACGCTATAATACTTATTGGTTATGCGATTTTGCGTACAAGAATTTGATTTAATTATCGCATAATCGTTTTTGAAGTGTGGGTTGTTGGATAGAAAAGGATACGATTATTAAAGACCGTTTGGAGGACTTGTAATGAAGTATTGGTGGATAGCTGTTATAGTATTATTAATGGCTGCGCTTATGGTTGCGTGCGCTTGGTTGCTACGCAAAAACCGTAAGGCAAATATGATAGTGCTTTTTGTAGTATCGCTTGTTTTGCTTATCTTTAAATCCGTTCAGTTTGGAATAGAGAGATCTGTACACCATTATCCAATAGAGTTCTCGCATTTGTCGTATTTTATTTTGGGCGCTACGATGACGGTCGGAGTTAAGAAGTTGCGTCCGTTTGCAGGACTGTGCGCTTTTATTTCGGGATTGGCATTCGTGCTTGCGGGTATCTTTTCGCCTGCGCCGATATATACTGATGCGGAAAACACTTTCAATTGGGTATCGGGTATTATTCAGCATGAAGTTTTGCTCTTTGCGGGACTTGCGATTATATTCAACACCGATAGATACAAGATCAAAGAAATATGGATACCGATAGTTGGCATAGCTATTATGTTTATCTTCTCAGCATTGGTATACAATAAGATAATATATCCCGACTTGGCAGCGAAAAACCGTGACAATATGATAATAATATACGTGCTTACCGGAACAATTTTGAAGTACGTTATGTCGGCTGGCGCGGTAATACCTATTTGGTTGAGAGTGCTTACGATATTTATTGAAGCCGCTTTGCTTGGCGCAGTACTTTGGGCGTTCTATTTTGTCAACAACAAATTCTATGACAAAAAACTCAAGAAGTATCCCGATTTTGTCGGCAACGGAGAAGAATACAGCGCGATTGAACTTGTAAAATATATCGTCAAAAAAGTCAAGGAGAAGAAAGCGATACAGGCTACTTCTACAGACTCTACTCAAGAAGCAAGTCAAACGCAGTCCGAAGAAGTCGCAGACGACGCGGCAAAAGAAGAAAACAAAGAAAACTGATTGTTACAAATTTATAGAATAAAAACACGCAATATAAATTGCGTGTTTTTTTATTACAATTATTTTCTATCTTGTTAGAGAAGTTTAAAATTACAAAAAAAGTATACTTTTCCTGACTGCTCTTTAATGAGCGTAATTTTACAAATACATTATACTTCACGCATCAAAAATTTGCAATATCTTTTGGTCAGTAAAAGTATACTTTTTTTGGAAAACGAAACGCTGATTTACAGCAACGGAGGTAGACAAATGTTTTTAGACAAACTTTTCAAAAAGAAAACGGAGGCGCAAATCGTAAGGTTTGAGGGTAATGCGGACGACCTGGTATGGCTTGCGCCGTATAAGCAAATCCCTGCAAAGAGCGCTTTGGACGTGGTGGTCACGGACGACTATCAAGCTGAATGTACGGTGGACGGCGTTCGCAATAGATACAGCGGCGGAAGATTTACGTTGAGTGCGGGCAACAACGTAGCCGACGTAGAAATTGTCTACGTGAGAAAGGATAGCGTAATATCGCTCAAATGGGGCACGCCAAATCCAATTGATATACAAGACCCCGTATTCGAGATGCCAATCAGACTCGGCGCGTCGGGAGAAGCAAAAGTGTCGATATGCGACGCGCAAGTATTTAGAAAGAAGTTGGTGTCGGGCGCAAGAACGTATACGGAAGACGATCTCGCGGATTTCTGCCGCGGTCAAATTGCAGTTCAACTTTCATCGGCGCTTTCGCTAATTCTCAAAGAAAACGAATTGAGTTATTTTGATATAAGTTCTCAACTCGTTGCGCTGTCTTATCTTGTAAAGAATAAGATAGAGAACTTTTTCAATGAATACGGACTTAAACTCGAATATTTTATTATGTCTACCGCAAGAATGTGGGACGAAGGCGCGCTCGAGAGACTTACCGCCGATAGAGAATTCAATCGCAGATATAAAGAAAGAGAGGCAATTGCCGACAAGATACGCAGCGAGAGAAAGCAGGACGAAAGAGATTCTCTCGACGGACAATTGGCAATTTTGCGCGCGCTTGGCAATATGCAAGCAACTATCAATCAAAGCAACAGCGACTCTATCAACGTCAATATTACTACGAATTCAAACGCAAAACCCAATAAGTCGCAATGCAGATTCTGCGGAGCGCCGCTCGAGGGATACGCGGAATTCTGTCCGATATGCGGCAACAAGGTAAAGAAAGCAGAGGTATCAAAGAATGATAGATAACAAAGTGTGCAACTGCGGAGGTACGTACATACTCAAGAAAGGCAAATGGGTATGCGACTCATGCGGTCGCCCTATGCCGCAGATTTTGGATTCGAGAGAAAACCAACTTTTGGCAGTTGCGGAGGGTAAGTTTGCTCAAGAGAAATTTATCGAAGCGGAAGAACTTTACGGCGATATTGTCAAGAGCTTTCCAAGTTGCTATCCCGCCTATTGGGGACTTACGCTTGCTAAGCACGGTATAAAGTACGTCGACGACTTGCGTACGGGCAAGAAGGTTGCTACGTGTTGGGCTCCCGAGATAAGCAGTATCAAAGAAGATAAGAACTATAAAAAGGTCTTGGATATTGCTCCCGCCGACGAAAGAAAATATTACGAGGCGCAAGGAGAGGCGATAGAGAATATTCGCAAAGAGTGGCAGGAAAAGGCAAAGAGAATCAAGCCGTACGACGTCTTTATCTGTTTTAAAGATACCGACGACGAGACTAAGGGCAGGACGGAAGATTCGATAGAACTTTCCGACTTGTATAACAACCTCACGAGAGATAAATACAACGTGTTTTTCAGCAGATATTCATTAGAAGGTATCACGGCGGAAAACTACGAACCGTATATTTTTCAAGCGCTTGCTACGGCAAAGGTAATGATAGTATACGGCTCTAAAGAAGAGTATTTCGAGTCCACTTGGATGAAGAACGAATGGACGAGATTTTTGCATAAGATTGCCGACGGACAGAAACAAAAGAACGCTTTGTTGCCGGTAGTCAAAGGCTGCTCGCCAAATGCGTTGCCGCCGAGACTGCGTTCGTTGCAAGTTTTGGACGCGGGAAAGAATACTTTCTACAGCGACTTGACGAGATATATTGACAAGGTGTTGGCGTCTAGCGAAGACAACGTCGAATTGCAACGCAGTAAAATCAAGTTCGACAAGAGACAGAGCGTAAGCAGAGGGCAGGCTCGCAAAATTCAATCGCGCGCTTTGCAAGTTGACGACGTGGAGATTATCTCCGCTCAAGGTCAACAGCTTATGAAAGTAATCAATTCTTTCGTACAGCAAAAGCAATACGAAAGAGCGGAAAAGTTTTGCGACGCTTGGATAAAATCCAATCCGTCAAATTACAGAGACCTTGAAGAACTCGTAAGTACTATATTGAAGTCAGATCAAATTGCATTGGCAGGCAAATACGTAGATTATCTAGTAGACAATGCTCCCGACAGAAAAAAACCTCAACTTTGGAAGTTGATGATCGCCGACGGCTACACGAATATAAATAAGTGGGCAACCGAATGTGTAAGCAACAAGCATATAGATTTTGAGTACATGCAACAAGTTTTGTCGCTTATATCTCAAAACGATATATCCGTGCTGTACGCGTACTACGACGGCATTGCGCAGATAACTACTTTTAGCGAAGAAGTCAAGAATATGATTTTGTATGCGTTGGAGTTTGAAGCAGACAAAAATAAAAAGAGCGAATTTTTGGGCGCTCTTATCACAAAGGCAATAGAAGATACGACGGACAACTTCGCATACTTTGACTTTGTAATTTCGCTGCTTGACAACGCAAGATATAAGAGCGCGCTCGTTAGATTTGTTGAGAATTACGGTAATGCAGAGAATCTATATTCCTTGCAACAAGTTTTACCTGACGGAGCGTCTTACTTTTTACAAGCTTTGCAAAAGGTGTTGCCATTGACGGAAGGCGAATTATATTTCAGAGCGCAATGCGCAATCATAAGAATATTGTTTGAGACTTGGCAATACAAAGACGCAGTTGACGAAACTCAAAAGATGCTTGGATATGCGGGCGACGACAAAGAGTATGACAAATTGTTGGAAGACGTACTTGAATTTGCGTTGAAAAATATCACGCCGGACAACGTGGCGGAAGTAGACGACGACGTCTTTAGATTGTTGGGATTTATAAAGACGGAAAACAAGAGCGACGACGCCCTAGACGAAGAGTATTATTTTGGAGAACTTGCGCAGATATGTCTCGATATGCGATATAAAAAAGGCGCGGAGCGTTATGCAAAATTGATGCTTAATTGCTCAAGCGACGGCAAGTATACGGGGTATTATTATCTCATGCTTTTAGCGCTAGATTGTTTTAACGACGAAGAAGTCGCAAGACTTACCGTAGATATTGCCGATACCGAAGGCTATAACAATTGGCTTGCCAATTGCGACGAAGATCAAATTAGCAGTGCGACAAATTATCTCAACGAAATAGATCAAATCAAAGTTCGTCAGCAGAAAGAACACGAAAGACAGGTTGCCAATAAGAAGGCGGAGCAGAAAGAAAAGAGTACAAAACGCAACGGTAAATTCATCACGGTAATTTTGGGCGTGATAGGTTTGATGTCAATAGCGATAAGCGCGTTGTGCGTATTTGGCTATTTGAATTCGCCACTTATATTAACTAATGTCAGCAGTAGCGAACCTACTTCCGTTAGCAAAATGATTAGCGCAGTAGTGATTATATTCCTCACTATTCCGACTGTACTCCTTACGGTATTTTGTATTTTAGTTCGTCTTGATAAGATTGAAATAATCAAAGACAAACTTGCAAAGAAAGGCAAAGCTATTATATGCACGCTATCGATTTTCCCATTGCTTGTTGCCAACGTGCTCGTATATACTATGGATATAGGTAGATATAAATACGTTGACGATATTTTCTACGTCAAACAAGAGTGGGACGGCACGCAAACACTTTGTGAAATAAATTTAACCGATTATCAAAAAGGAGATGTGATTTATATTCCGTCGTGTGTAAGTAAGATTGACGATACTATTTTTGCAGACAAGTATGCCACTTATATAGTCATACCAAAAGAAGTAAAGACCATAGGTAAACATACTTTTTACGGTTGTAAGAATTTGACGATATATTGCGAAGCGGAGAGCAAACCCGAAGGTTGGTCTAATAGTTGGAACGTCTATAGTAGCCAATACGGTTTCACCCATGCTTGTACTACCTATTGGGGATATAAAATACAAGACGAAGTTGACGTAGACGGCAACGTTATATTCAAAGCAAGCAATTGTATTGACTACAAGATTGTCGACGGCAATGCTATCGTAGCAAAACAGGCTATGCAACACAAGGGTGAATTGACTATACCCGACAGTGTGACGTACAACGGGGTAAGTTACCCGGTCACGGGAATGGAGCCGTCCGCATTTGCAGGGTGCAGTGAGCTTACGGGTGTCAATATTACTGCCAATATTACGGATATACCCGAAAAGGCATTTGAGAATTGCTCAAGTTTAACTGCGTTTAACAACGGTAAACTAAATAGCATAGGTGCTAGAGCATTTTACGGTTGTAAATTTAGTTATTTTAATACTTCTGCCGAGTCGATAGGCGACGAAGCATTCGGGAATTGTAACTTAATGACTGCGTTTACTTTTACCGGCAGTCAAGTTGTCATAGGCAAAGATGCTTTTGCAAATTGTTCGGCTTTAACGTCTGCATCAATTGGCAATACCAAGACGATAGGCGAGTCGTCTTTTGAGAATTGTACGGCGCTTACGAGTGTCAGTTTCTCCGACGGACTTGAAAGCATCGGCGCAAAAGCCTTTGCAGGTTGCGTAGAACTTAAGAAGGCAATTATCCCGTCAGGCGTAAAGAGTATGGGCGAGAATGTTTTCTTCGGCTGCGCGGTAATCAAGGTATATTGTAGAGTTGACGATATGCCTGTCGGTTGGGATAGCAATTGGGATAACTACGACAATTCTTCGGCAGTATTCGTCGGTTGGAATTATAAAGGAAATTAATGACGGTATACGTAATAAAAAAGGGAGCGATATCGCTCCCTTTTTTTAAAGTTTAGATAGCAAGTCTTTGAGCGCGCGAGAGCGGTGCGAGATAGTATTCTTTTCTTCCATTACCGCTTCGCCAAAGGTCTTGCCTAACTCGTCGCTTAAAAATATCGGGTCGTAACCAAAGCCGTTAGTTCCGCGATACTCGTCGATGATCTTTCCGTAAGTTCTTCCGCTTCCTCTGACGTAACTGCCGTCGGGGTAGCACAGTACCACCACGCTTTGGAAGTAAGCCGTTCTGTCGACTTGCTTGCCGTCTTGTTCTAAAGCGTGAAGTTTGGAGAGCAACTTTGCGTTGTTGTTTTTGTCGTTGCAAGGTTCGCCTGCGTAGCGAGCGGAGTAGATATTGGGTTCGCCATTTAAAGCCTTTACGCAAATTCCGCTGTCGTCGCCTATTGCGGGCATGCCGGTCATCTTGGCAATAGTACTTGCTTTTATGTATGCGTTTTCTTCAAAGGTAGTTCCGTTTTCTTCGATTTCAATCTCAATGCCAAGGTCTTTGAGCGTGAGTATATCCTCAAACTTACCTGCCAGCATAGTTTTTATTTCAATCAGCTTATGTTTGTTATTACTTGCCAATACCGCTTTCATTTTGTATTAGAGCCTCTTTACAAGTTCTCGCGACGATCTTGCTATTGGTTTACGCGATAAGTTCGTCTATACATCGCGAACGTAGCTCTGCTACGCCCTCGCTATATATCCTGCTTATCACAAAAATCAATTAATCAATCTCATTCGCGTCACTTATTAAGAGTCTCTTTTGTCTCCTTATTTATTTTTGATACGTAATATTTATTTCGCGCTCTTCTTTGGTTTTGCAGTGACGAATTCAACTACGAGAGAAGGGTGTTTTTCTTTGAGCTTTTCAATTATTTCGTCAAAGTATTTGTTGTTGCAGTTGACGTAGATTACGTCGGCGTTTACTCCCGTCTTGGCGTCCTTGACCATACCGCGTCTTTTGACTTTGTAGTATATCAACATAAATTCGCCTTTGGCGTCCATGTTTATCACAATTATATCTTCATATTTTACGCGCTCGACCAAAAATCCCATCGCATAATACAGTCTGTCTTTGCCCAAAGACAGTCCGCAGACGAATACGAATATTGACAGCAACACCGCTACCGCAGCCATAATTACTATTGCAAATATATCTTCGCTCTGATGATACGACGTCAAATTCCCTACGCCTGCAATGCCCAAAATCTTGACAATGATAAAAATTAACAATATAATGATTGCTAGTATGGAAAGAGCGTATATCCAAGATTTTTGTTTGAAGGGATAAAATTTTTTCATACTTCAATTATACACACAAAATAAGATATGTACAACTAAAATAAGGAAATTATGCTATTTAGGAAAATTGACGACGCAGACTTTTTAAGCATAGCAAATATTCAAAGACTCACCGTCTATGACGGAAGCGAGTATTCTCTTTTGTATCTCAAAGGTTGGGATTTTTTCAATTACCCGAGTATGGAGATTGCCAAAGAGGACGGAGTAATTTATTTGCGTTTTAAACCGCACGATAAATTCGACGAAGACCACGTGGGAGACGGAAGAATATATCTTCCGCCGCTTTGCGCGTTGGACAAAGTCAAAGACGCTTACGCAAATATAGAGAAGCAGTGCAGAGCGGATAAAGAGAATATGTACGTTATGTCTTCGCCTAAAGCGTATGTAGATATTTTGGGAGATACTTACGAGTACGTCGAAAGCGAGGACTACGCAGAATATCTTTACGACCCGCAAAGTCTAATGACGTACGCAGGTAAAAAACTCCATTCCAAGCGCAATCACGTCAACAATTTCGTCAAGGCGTATTCTCCCAATCAAGATAGCGGCTGCGTATTCCGCTCTTATGAGCCGCAAGACAAAGATAAAGTCTTTGCCTTTATCAACGGTTGGGAAGAGAGCAAAGAGTTTGACGACGAAGCCTACGACGATATGGCAAACAATGAGGAGTACGTAATCGCGTTGGCTTTAAAATTAGTGGAAAAGTACGACAACTATTTTGCCGACGTGATAGAATATCAAGGCAAGATTATAGGCTTTTCTTTGGGAGAAATAACTCCGTCCAACGTAGGTATTACGCATATCGAAAAG
Source organism: uncultured Clostridia bacterium (assembly GCA_947176265.1). GTDB lineage: Bacteria > Bacillota > Clostridia > Christensenellales > UBA3700 > RACS-045. The sequence continues at coordinate 20,699 of CAMWQA010000015.1, forward strand.
GGCGACGTCAATTACGACGGAGTGTATTCATATCTCTGCCAGGCTTTTGCGCAAAAGCATTTCGGCGCAGTAAGAGTTATCAACCGACAGGAAGATATGGGCTTGGAGGGCTTGCGTAAGTCAAAGCAGTCCTATCACCCAATTGGCTTTTGCCAAAAGATTGCCGTAAAAAAAGCGTGCAAGTAAAAACATTGTGATACTTGCATTATACGGCAAATTGATATATAATAAAAATTAATAACGAAGTATAAACAAACTTGGAGAATAAAATGATTGAATTAAAGCAAGCTCAGTATTATGTTGACGGCAAATTCGTCTCTTTGGACGAAGTCAAGGCAATGGGAATGAACGCAAAAGCTATAGACGACGCCTACAAAGGCACGATGGCTTACGGCATTTTGGCAAAGCACAATACTTTGCCTACTACTCAAAAGGGACAACCGCTTCAAATCAAATTTGACGCATTGGCGTCTCACGATATTACCTACGTGGGAATTATCCAGACGGCAAAGGCAAGCGGACTCAAAGAGTTTCCCATTCCTTACGTATTGACGAATTGTCACAATTCGCTTTGCGCAGTCGGCGGCACTATAAACGAGGACGACCACGTATTCGGTTTGTCGGCGGCTAAAAAGTACGGCGGTATATTCGTACCCCCTCATCAGGCTGTAATACATACATATATGCGCGAGTGCATGTCGGGTTGCGGTAAGATGATTTTGGGTTCTGACTCTCACACGAGATACGGCGCGCTTGGCACTATGGCTGTGGGCGAGGGCGGACCTGAACTTGTAAAACAACTTCTTTGCCGTACTTACGATATAAAATATCCCGACGTGATAGCAATTCATCTCACAGGCAAGCCGAGAAAGGGCGTAGGTCCGCAAGACGTTGCCTTAGCGATTATTGGAGCGGTATTTAAGGGCGGTTTCGTCAAAAACAAAGTTATGGAATTCGTTGGCGACGGCATTAAGAATTTACCAATAGAATACCGTATCGGCATTGACGTAATGACTACGGAGACGACGTGTCTATCGTCTATATGGACTACCGACGACGTCGAAGTCAAGAATTACTATGCGGTAAGAGGCAGAATGGACGACTACAAGGCTATCGCTCCCGAAAAGGTAGCTTATTACGACGGAGTGGTTGAAGTGGATTTGTCAAAGATTGTTCCGCAAATCGCGCTTCCTTTCCATCCGTCCAACGTATACAATTTGCAAGACGTGATAGATAACCCCGGAGATATTCTCTCGGCAGTTGAAAAGCAATGTAACCAACTTCTCAACAATAAGAAAATCAACTTCAAGTTGACGGATAAAATTGTCGACGGCAAAGTAAGAGTAGAGCAAGGTATAATCGCAGGTTGCGCAGGCGGTACGTACGACAATATCATAGAAGCAAGCGCAATCCTCAAAGATAAGGCTGTGGGAGACGGCAAGTTTACCTTGAGCGTATATCCGTCGTCTACTCCGGTATATTACGACTTGCTCAAGAAGGGCGCTATAGCTCAGCTCGTCAAGAGCGGCGCTAATGTCAAGAGCGCATTCTGCGGTCCGTGCTTCGGCGCAGGAGACGTACCTGCCAACAACGCATTGTCAATCAGACATACCACGCGTAACTTTGAGTCTAGAGAGGGAAGCAAGCCCGCTAATAACCAAATTGCGTCGGTTGCGCTCATGGACGCGCGTTCAATTGCGGCGACTGCGGCAAACGGCGGCGTTTTGACGAGCGCGATGAATATGGATTACGACAATACTATTCCTAAATTTGAATACGATAAGTCGATATATGAAAAGAGAGTTTACAACGGTTGGGGTAAGCCCGACAAGAACGCTAATCTTGAATACGGTCCTAATATCTGCGATTGGCCGGAAGTAATCGCATTGACGGACAATATCGTCGTTAAGTTGGGCGCAGTTATCAACGACCCGGTTACGACTACTGACGAACTTATACCTTCGGGCGAGACTTCAAGTTATCGTTCCAACCCAATGAAACTTGCAGAGTTTGCGCTCTCTAGAAAGTGCCCCGAATACGTCGGCAAAGCAAAGAAGATTTTCAGTAGCGAACTCGACAGAAGAGCAAATGGGCTTGGCGGAGAATATCTAGACGCAGTCAAGAAGGCAGGCGTTGAACTCAAGGGAAGCGTGTCTGTAGGCAGCGGCGTATACGCAGTTAAACCGGGCGACGGCAGCGCAAGAGAACAGGCTGCAAGCTGTCAAAGAGTGCTCGGCGGCGTGTGCAATATCGCAAAAGAATACGCTACCAAGAGATACCGTTCCAATCTTATAAATTGGGGTATGTTGCCTTTCCTTTCGCAAGAGAAGTATCAAGACGACGATATAATAGTCGTATACGACGTCAAGAATACTATTGAGAAAGGCGGATGCGAATTTAACGCAAAGATAGTACGAGGAGATAAAGTAATTGACACAGTTTTGACCGTCGACGCATTGACGGCAGACGAGAGAGATATAATCTCCAAAGGCTGTCTAATCAACTACTATAAGGCGCAAAATTGATGGATAAACCGTCGCAAAGAAGAGAGTTGAGATCTATTATCGCAAGTATATCCGACAAGGCAAAGCAGAGCGAACAAGTCGCAAGACTTTTGAAAAGCGCGCAGCTGCCAAGCGGAAGTATTTGCATATACAACTCCCTGCCTAGCGAGGTAGACACCCGACAAATAATAGAGTATTTTTGCCAAAGCCGAGAAGTGTATCTGCCCGTGGTTGACGGCGAAGATATGTTGCTTGTCAAGGTAGATAAGGATACTGAGTATCAAGAAGCCAAATGGGGCATATACGAACCTATAGGACAGAGGTTTTTGCCCGGCGAGATACGTCCTGCAGTGACGGTAACTCCGCTTTTGGGAGTGGATAAAAAGCTCAACAGACTTGGCAAGGGCAAGGGATATTACGACAGATACTTCCAAGAGGTCGACACTTTTAAAGTGGGACTTGCCTTTGAAGAACAGGTAATTGACGAAGTGATTTGCGATTGTTGGGACAAGCCTCTCGATATGTTGATTACAAGCGGCGGTATAATCAAAAGGCTTTAGGAGCAGACTCAAAGTATGAGAGTAATAAGCGGAAAATACAGAGGCAAAAGGCTTGATTCTCCAATAGACAACGACGTGCGTCCCACAGGTGACAAGGTCAAGGAGAGTATTTTCAACGTCATTCAATTTGACGTCGCTGGCAGTAGGTTTCTGGATTTGTTTTGCGGCAGCGGTTCGATGGGAATCGAGGCTATCAGCAGAGGCGCAAGTTATACGCTTTTTGCAGACGTAAGCAAGTCGTCGATTGCTCTCACGCAAGGCAATCTCAAAGGTATAAACGAAGCACATAAGGTGGTGGGCAGAGATTTTAGAGATACGCTATATACCGCAGACGGTAAGTGGGATTTTATATTCGTCGATCCACCGTATAAGACGGATTATATCGGAGATATATGCAAGGCGGTTGTTGAAAGAGATATGCTTGCAGACGGCGGATATATAATATACGAACATTCTGATAAAGAATACGAGTTGCCGGACTGTATGTTTATAGCAAAGCGCAAGACCTTTGGCATAGTGACCGTGGACTTTATTGCAAAGTCAAGAGGCAAGACTGCGCTTGCAGGAAGTTACGATCCAATCACGAAAGGACATTTGGACGTGTTGGATAAAGCGCTTGACAAGTTTGACAGAGCCGTTATATTGCTTGCATGCAATCCCGATAAACAGTATCTGTTTTCGCTTGAAGAGAGGTTGGAGTTTGCAAGGCTTGCCGTCAAAGACTACCTCAACGTAAAGGTAGACGTGTGCGACGGATATGTATACGAGTATTGCAAAAATCACGGCATAGACAAGGCGTATAGGGGCTATCGCAATGCTGACGATCTCAAGTACGAAGAAGATATGGCAAAGTTCAATGCCCAGCACGGATTGCAAACTCAGATTGTAGAGGGAATAAGAGAAATCTCATCTTCGCTGATAAGAGAAAAACTAAAGAATGGCGAAGACGTAAAAAAATATTTGCCTGACAGCGCGGCGAGAGCCATCGTCAAGGCATATAAGGAGAAACTATGAATACGATGACTATTAGCAGACTTTTGGACAGACTTGAGGAGACTATCAACAACGGCAAAAAGCAGATGTTTTCCTCCAACATGCGTCTCGTTGACGCAAATACCTGTCTTGGAATGTTGCAACAGATAAGAGGTCAACTTCCCAACGAACTTGCGGAGGCTACTTTGATATTGCGCGACTGCGACAGCATCAAGGCGGAAGCGGAAAAAGAAGCGCAAGCAATAATAGAAGAAGCAAAGCAAGATGCAATGAGACTTGTTGCCGAAAGCGAGATTATACAGGAAGCGCAAAGACAGGCAAGCGAGCTCGTCAACAATGCCGGAATATACGCCGATAATCTCGTCGAGCAAAGCTTTGAGCAAGTCAATTCGCTTTATCTTGACGTAGAAAATTCTATGAGAGATATGCTCAACAAGGTATACGCTAAACGCAATAGCCTTTACGTCGCAGACGGAGGAGAAGGCGACGGCGATGGAGAAAATTAATAAAACAACTGCACGATAGCCAAAGAGATCAAAAATGTGACGATGGCTTGAGTGAGTTTTACGAGCATATAATACGAGGTCTTGACCTTGCAGCCTTTGAGGAAAGTCAAGGATTGAAAGGTAATAGAAAGACCGCCGAAAGATAGTAGTCCTGCAATAAACGGCAGGATTATTTTCATACTTACGCCGCTTTGCGCAAAGGCTTGACAACCCCTCGTAATCTCAATAAAAGATATTACCGTCGCCTCGGCAACTTGCTCGGAAATGCCAAAGAGCGACAGCGGTTTTGCAAGCAAAAACGACAATGCGTCGACAATTTTGAGGTCGATTGCAATGTCTATTATCATACTGAATATGGCGATATATCCGCCAACTACGAGCACGGATAGTATTGATGAAGTGATAGATTTATTGAGCAATTCGTCGTCGTTTTGCGCGGGTGGCATTGACAGCATTTTTTCTTCGCTCGCTCGTGCGCGGTATATCAGTCCGTTGATTAGCGCGCCCAGCGAGTGACACAAGAAGAGCACGTAGCCAGCTTTTGGAGAAGACAGCATAAGAGTACCCACAGTTCCCACCACGAAAAGAGGCCCCGAAGTGGAAGTAAAAGACGACACCTTTTTGCAATTTTCAATAGTAAAGTTGCCGTTTTCGTAAAAGTCGCTAATAAGTTTTGCGCCGATAGGGTATCCCGAAATCAGACTCATCACGAGAATATATCCGCTCTCTTTAGGAGCGTTGTACAGTCGAGATACAGGCTTTTTAAGTAGCTTTCCAAGCGCGCTTGCTCCGCCGAGCCTCGTAAGAAGTTTTGTAAAAAAGAAAAAGGGAAAGAGCGCAGGTGCAACGTTTTTTGCAAATAGCAACATACCGTCGAAGATACTTTGAATATATCTCTGCGGATTGATGACAAGACAGCATATAAAAAAGCATATTATCAGCGAAAACGGAAGAGCCTTTCTTGCCTTTTTTGTGAGAGTAAACATATCAAAATATATGTCAAAAAATATATAAATATGATTATGTTTGAGTCATTCTAAGCGGAACAATTTCAGTCGATGAATCTAATTTTTAAAACATCTTTATTTGCTGACAATTTGCATACGGTTGGGGATTTTTTTAGTTACGCTTGAGTAGAGGCTGTCGGCTTGTCTGATAAGACAGTTGTCGGGAGGTTCTGCCGACTTTGTAATTACGTCGCAATTAAATGCGGACAGCAGGTCTTTGCTTTTTTCTTGGACTGCAAGTACGTTGACGAAATCTATCTTGTCGTTTTGCAGGTTTTGCGCTTGATAAGTATTGGATAAAAGTATATTAATTACGGTGCGCAAAAAGTATGCGTTGGTATATCTTTTCGTCGACAATTTGTCAACGAAGTCTTGCCAATTTACGCTTTCTTTTAACGTGGTTTTTATTCTGTTTTCCACTCCTTCTTTTACGCCGTGGATACTTGGCAAATTCATACTGTCGATATTGAATTTTAAAATTGACAGCAACCTGTCTTTTGCGCTTTGCATTGTATTAGGACTTGTGTTGTTGAGATAGTCAAGCACTATCGCAGGTACGCCTTGAGATATTGAGGATAAATTACCGCTTTGCCATTGTTCGCGCACACAACTTGCGGACGGATAATCGGTAACGTTCGTTTGAAGATATCCGCCGCCTATTCTCGGCATAGTATGGGGAGTAATTGACGATTGCGTATCTTTGAGCGCTTTGAGGTATTCCACCGCCAAAATATTGTTGGGG
>CAMWQA010000016.1 GCA_947176265.1 uncultured Clostridia bacterium
TAGACACAGCAAGACCTCCGGTACTCAAACTTGAGTATGGACAAATCTACGCTCTCGAGTATACGATCATAGACGAAGCAGGCAACGAGATAACCGGTATCAACAGTCTTGTAGCAGATACAAAGTATCAGATAAAGGCAGCAATCAAGCCTGCATATCAAAACAACATTAAGTTCTCAGTACCTGACAGTTACGGTTCGGTATATGATACGGACTACTTTACGTTTAGCTTGACGCAAGCGCAGATAGATGCGGGCTTAGATGATCCAAACGATCCAAAGAATCCTAACTATCCGCAAGTAGATCCCGACGCGCCAAACAACACGCCAAACGATCCCAATGCGGACGACAACAATCCTTCAAGCGGAAACAACAATAGCGGTAATGGAAGCGGAACGCTAGACGATATAATCAACAAACTCAAAGAGATACCGTTGTGGCAGTTGATAGCAAGTATCATATCCATAATATTGATAATTATATTTGTATCAAAGACGGTAAAATACGACGGCGAGAGAAAGAAATTCAAGAAAAAGGCTGACAAGTTGGAAAGTTCCGTATATGCGGGAGCATTCTTGGGTTTGGCATTCTCGGCATGGACTGCGATAGCGTGCGTACTAATGGCATTGGCGGTAGTGACCTTTATAATAATGTTGCTAGCTAAGAGCAGACGTAACAAAGCCGAAGAGGAGTATGAAGAGTTACTTGAAGAACACAGCCGCAATAAAGTAGACTTTGACGAGCGCAGAAGAGAAGAAGAATATTCGCGCAGAGACGACGAGTATAGACGCCGCTACGATGAGGACAATATGCGCCGCGAAGAAGAGTTTAGACGTCGCGAAGAAGATATGCGCATGATGTTTATGAGTATGATGGGCGGTCAAGGCAACAACGGCGCTGCGCAACAAGGCGCGTATGCCGACGGCGGTTACAGCATAGGAGCAGATGAAATACGAGGAATAATCTCCGAGACAGTCACGGCACTGCTACCTGGAGTTCAACAAGCTCTTCCGCAGCAAGCTTCGTCTAATGACGAGATAGTCCAAAGACTTATTGACGAGAATGCAAAGAGTCAAGAGACAATTCAAGAGTTGATGCAAAAGCTTGCAGAGCAACAACCAGTTGAGCGCGTCATCGAAAAAGAAGTAGCAAGCAGTACTGTCAACGACGAGGCAATCAAGAGTTTGATTGAGGGACAACGCATAATAATGGAAAGATTGGCAAATCAACCAATGGTTCAGCAATCTGGCGTACAGGTAATCGAAAAAGAAGTACCCGTCGAGAAGATAGTTGAAAAGGTCGTTGAAGTACCTGTCGAGGTGGAGAAGGTAGTTGAGAAAGAAGTCATTAAGGAAGTGCCTGTAGAAAAGGTTGTAGAGAAGATCGTGGAGAAGGAAATCAAAGTACACGTTCCAGCTCCCGAGAAGCCAAAGAAAGAAGTAGCGCCAAGGCTTACTCTTGACGAAGCTTACGCGCTGCTTTCTAAGCAACAGAAAAAGTATTTCGACGGACTGAGAGAGTATGCGCTCTCCAAGCCGAACGTAAAGGAGAAGAAGTCTACTTACGCAATAACAATCGGACAATCGACAATCAATCCGCTCTTGAAACTCACAATCAAGAAAGATATGACTGTAGCATTGTTCAAAATGGAAGACGAGTATTTGAAGGATATCAAGAGAGACGCGAGCGGAGACGGAACGAAGATCAAAGTTAAAGAGACGGAAGTCATCATATCCGACGCGCAAGCATGCAAAGCTGCAAAGAATATGATAGATTTGCGCGAAGATCAGATAGAGCGTTATCAAGACCTTCTCAAAGAGCAAAGAGCGTTAAAGCGTAAGAGCTAGCGCAATGAAATAAAAAGGTATGTACAGGCTACATACCTTTTTATTATGTATTAATAAATCAACCTAGGTTGTGACGCGCGCCCTGCTCAGTGTGACATAAAAATATTAATGACGTTATATTTGTTAAAATTTTAACTATTTTCAAAAAATGTATCTTAATTTTGTTGACATAATACTCGCAATTGTTTAAAATGTATATGTTATCAATTTGTTAAATTTTTCACAAATTATAACAAAGTACCTTAAAAGGTAAAATATTTGCTTGGATAGGGCATAATTCAATGTCAAAAGCCGTGGCAAGAGAATAAACTTTTTAAAGGTAAGCACAATTAATATAGATAAAAATTTTAAAGGATGGAATATAAAATGGCAAACACTCAAATCGTAAACGATGAGCAAACCCTTTTGGCTAAACTTGAAGAAGTCAGAAAGGCGCAAGCAATCTATGCAACTTATACTCAAGAACAAGTTGACAAGATTTTCTTTGCCGCTTCTATGGCTGCCAACAAGCAGAGAATACCTCTTGCAAAGATGGCTGTCGAAGAGACGGGTATGGGAATCGTAGAAGACAAGGTCATCAAGAACCACTACGCTTCGGAGTATATCTACAATACTTACAAAGACGTAAAGACTTGCGGAGTAATTGAAAGAGACGAGGCTTTCGGTATCACTAAGATAGCAGAACCTATCGGCGTTATCGCAGCAGTAATACCTACGACCAACCCGACGTCTACCGCAATCTTCAAATCGCTTCTTGCTTTGAAGACGCGCAACGGTCTTATCTTCTCTCCGCACCCAAGAGCAAAGAAAAGCACGATTGAGGCTGCAAAAGTAGTTCTCGAAGCCGCTGTTAAGGCAGGCGCTCCAGAAGGTATCATCGGTTGGATAGACGAGCCTTCCGTACCGCTCTCCGGTATGATAATGAAAGAGGCTGATATTATCTTGGCTACCGGCGGTCCCGGCATGGTCAAGGCAGCTTACTCTTCCGGTAAGCCGGCAGTAGGCGTTGGCGCAGGTAATACTCCCGCTATCGTAGACGACTCCGCAGATATCAAGATGGCTGCATCGTCAATTCTTCACTCAAAGACTTTCGACAACGGTATGATTTGCGCTTCCGAGCAATCTACCATCGTACTTGACAAAGTATACGAAGAATTCAAGGCAGAGCTGCAATACAGAGGCGCTTACTTCCTCGACGCAAAGCAGACGGAAAAAGTTAGAAAGACAATTCTTATCAACGGCGCTTTGAATGCAAAGATAGTAGGTCAGCCTGCATGCGTAATCGCTAAGATGGCAGGTTTTGAAGTACCTGAGACGGCAAAGGTACTCGTCGGCGAAGTTAAGAGCGTGGATATAAGCGAAGAGTTCGCTCACGAAAAACTTTCTCCGGTACTTGCTATGTATAAGGCAAAAGATTTTGACGACGCTCTCGACAAGGCTTGCAAGCTTATCGACGACGGCGGTCTCGGACATACTTCCGCATTGTACGTCAACACTGAGACCTGTAAAGACAAGATAGAGAAATTCCAAAACAGAATGCGTACTTGCCGTATTCTCATAAATACACCTTCTTCGCAAGGCGGTATCGGCGACCTTTACAACTTCAAGCTTGCTCCGTCTTTGACGCTCGGCTGCGGAAGCTGGGGCGGTAACAGCGTAAGCGAAAACGTAGGTGTTAAGCACCTTATCAATATCAAGACGGTAGCAGAAAGGAGAGAGAATATGTTGTGGTTTAGAACGCCTGAAAAGGTTTATTTCAAGAAAGGTTGTCTCGGCGTTGCTTTGAGAGAACTCAATACAGTAATGAATAAGAAAAAGGCGTTTATCGTAACAGACTCTTTCTTGTATCAAAGCGGATTTACAAAGGCAATTACCGATAGATTGGACGAGATGAATATCACTCATACGACGTTCTTCAATGTTGCTCCGGACCCAACTCTCGGTTGCGCTATGGAAGGCGCAAAGGCTATGAAAGAATTCCAGCCTGACGTAATCATCGCAGTTGGCGGCGGTTCGGCTATGGACGCAGGTAAGATTATGTGGGTACTCTACGAGCATCCTGAAATCGACTTCCAAGACCTTGCAATGAGATTTATGGATATCCGTAAGAGAGTATATACCTTCCCGCACATGGGCGATAAGGCTACGTTTATCGCAGTTGCAACGACCGCAGGTACAGGTTCGGAAGTTACGCCGTTTGCCGTTATTACAGACGAGAAGAGCGGTACGAAATATCCGCTTGCAGATTATGAGCTGTTGCCTGATATTGCAATCATCGACGCAGACCTCATGATGAACATTCCAAAGGGATTGACGGCTGCTTCGGGTATCGACGCTTTGACGCACGCTTTGGAAGCAATCGCATCTATTATGGCAACCGATTTTACCAACGGTATTGCAAAAGAGGCAATTCAATTGATATTCAAGTATTTGCCGAGAGCTTACGAGCTTGGCGCTCACGACGCAGAGGCAAGAGAAGAGATGGCTCACGCTTCATGTATGGCAGGTATGGCGTTCGCCAACGCTTTCCTCGGCGTATGTCACTCTATGGCTCACAAACTTGGTTCTTATCATCACTTGCCGCACGGCGTTGCAAATGCTTTGATGATAGACGAAGTTATCAGATTCAACAGCGCAGAAGATCCTGTCAAGATGGGTACATTCCCGCAATATAAGTATCCTCAAGCTTTGAAGAGATACGCTGACGTTGCTACCATGATGGGTTGCAAGGGTAAGACGGACGAAGAGAAGGTCGAGGCATTTATAGCAGAAGTTGACAAGTTGAAAAAAGCAGTTGGCATCAAGTCTACCATCAAAGAGTACGGCGTAGACGAGGAGAAGTTCCTCTCCACGCTCGATCAGATGGTAGAAGACGCATTCGACGATCAATGCACAGGCGCAAATCCAAGATACCCGCTTATGAAAGAAATCAAGCAAATGTATCTCAACGCTTACTACGGAAAGAAGAACTAATTGCGTAAAACAAAAAATCAAGGAAGTCCAAATGGGCTTCCTTTTTTGATTGTCATTTAATATAATTGAGTATTAAGAATGGAAAATCATTTTACCGCAAGTTCCAACAACAGCATTACGCCCGTTAGGATAAATAGGAAAGAGAAGTTGAACGCCGAGAAAATCCCAATGTATTTTCCGCCTTTACCGCTATTGTGCGAGCAATATTCTCTAAAGGTTATCAAGCTTGCAAGCGAGGATATAAGCGTGCCCACTCCGCCGATATTTACGCCTATCAATAGAGCGGGGTAATTGTCTGTAAATTGAGATAAAAGTATTGCCGAGGGAACGTTGCTTATCACTTGACAAGACAGCGCGCTAAACAGCAAAGTATTGGTGCTCAAAAGATTTGAGAAGAAAGAGCGCACGGCTTCTATTCTTGCCATATTACCTGCAAAGATAAAGAAAAACACGAAAGTAAATAGCAATGGGTAATCGACTTTGATAAGCGCTTTTCTGTCGACAATCAAAAGTATGACAAGTATAATAGGCAGTCCTATCCAATAGGGGATTACTCTGAATACCATAATGATTGATAAAGCAAAAAGTATTAAATAAAGCGAAGTGCGTTTTGGCTCGGGACGCGCAGTCTCTCCGTCGAATACAAGCGGTTCTTTCTTTACGAATATAAGACAGCATACCGTGATTAAAAAGATGGATATGGCGAAAGGTATTACCATAATTCCCATAAATTCAAGCGTTGGTATAGAGAATTTTGAATAAAGATACAGATTTTGCGGATTGCCGAAAGGCGTCAACATACCGCCGAGATTTGCCGAAATATTTTGCATGACGAAAGTAAAGATCATATACTTTTCTTTTTTGGTATTAGTCAATACGAGATAGCCTAGCGGAAGAAACGTCAGAAGAGCCATATCGTTGGCAATGAGCATTGAACCTATAAAGGTAATGTATACGAGAGCCAATACCGAACTTCTTGCCGTCTTAAAAAGTTTGACGGTTCTCTCGGCAAGGAAGTAGAAAAAGTTGACGTTTTTCAATGCGCATACGATGGCGAGCGTGGCAAGTAGGCAGGACAGAGTGTTAAAATCAAAGTATCCCGAATATTTAGAGTCGGGCGGTACGATAAAACAAGTGACGATAGCCAAAGTCAAGGCTATCAGCATGACGACGTTTTTACGCGCAAACTTACCTGTTTTTCTCAGCAACCCATTTTTCATACCACATATTATATCACTGTTTTACAAAAAGCGTACCAAATAAACATATCTTTCGCGTTTTTTCTTTAAAATTTTATAACAAATAGTTGACGAGGCAAATGCTATGATGATAGAATGCTTATAAACTTGGTTTATAGACAAAATATTTGGAGGCAAAAAAATGAAAAAGATGTTAAAAGTATTTGGCATAATCGTATTGGCAGTATGTCTTATCGTTTCAATTGCCGCTTGCGACAATAATGGAGACAAAGACACTGTTGACGTCGTTGCCGTATCGGAAAGCGAATACGCTTCGGTTGAAGACGCATTGAAAGGTTACGTCAAAGAGGAACTTGCATTTTCATTAACTAATATTGATGGCGAAGAGGAAAGCGTCATTAACGCTAAGTATGTTAGTCATGAAAGCAAAGGCGCAGTTGCAGGCGACGCTATAAAACTGTCGAATGATCAAAAAACCAATTTTGTATCTGCAGAAAAATTTGCGGTTAAAGTACAAATTGGGTCTTTGGATAAAGACAGCGAAGAGGTATTTACTGATGCAACGCAAACCGTATACGTACTCAAGTACGGACAAAAATATAAGTATATGGTAGCTACTCCCGTAGTCGGAGAACGTGTTACCAACAGTTATGTTAAAATGCTTACCGACTTTAGCAAATATGAAAATTGTACTGTAAGCGGATTTGGAATGGAAAAAGGAAAAAATGACGAAGCCGCTATATTTGAAGAAGCTATCGAATACATAGTTACCAACGAAGTTTTATATAAAGTATCTTATTATGACGAAACTAGATACAACGACCGTACTCCCGGTATGGATGAAAATGGTTGCGACAGAAGAAGTTACGTCGTAAAGAATGGCGACAGTGTCGCAATCGTTGAAAATAGAATCAGTGAAGACAAAGAAGTTTGGACCGCGAATGCAATAGAGGACATTAAGACTGTGAAGGCATATAATAAGTATATATTTGAAGAAAGAGTATTTTATATGTTTGATGACATGCCTGCCGCTGTATATACAAAGACTGCAAACGGTTTTGAATGTAAGATTGAATCTACTGAAGGCGGTTGGGCTACTGAATTGAAAATTACGGTTGCTGACGGCAAAGTGATAGGTGTGTATATGAAGCAAACCTGGACGAGTGTAGAGGACGGGAAAACTTACGTGGATTATTTTGAATCTGATACAAAAATAAGCGATTTCGGAACTACTACGTCAGTTACCATTCCCGAGTACGTTACGGAAGCTTTAAGCCAATTAGCTTAACGTTGAGCGTAATAAAAAATCAAGGAAGTCCTTTAATGGGCTTCCTTTTTGATTGTATATATTTTGTTTGTGTGTTACAATATAAATATAGGAGTTTTACAATGAAAAGAAAGAACGTAATTATACTCGTTACCGTATTGATAATTACAACGTCGTTGATTTCGTGTTTTGGCGCTTGTACGTCAAACGGATTAAAAGAGGGGGATTTTAAACTTGAGATTACCGACGTGCAAGTAAGGAATAATAGAGTTGTAGTTAGCGTGGAGTTTAAAAACATCTCTTGGCACAACGGCTGGATATACACGGGCGGAGAACCAAGTAGGCCGTCTACAATGATACAGTTCTATAGTACCGACGAGATAGAAAATCCCGACCACACGTACACGGAGCATAAAGTAACTCACTGGATTAAATGCAAACAAGTTATAAATGCGTCTCATGAATTTCAATTGCCAAAAGGCACGTATACTATCACTGTCTACGCGGATTTTGCTTGCAACGACAAAAATAATCACTTTAGATTTATGAAGACGACAGTTGTTGAGGTATGAGGTATTTGTTAAAAATATTGATATTTATCCATAACTAAAAAATGCTATTCACTCTTGAATAGCATTTTTAAATATCACTGCGTTTTGAAGCGTATTATATTCTTGCAACTCCCATCTTCTTAGCGGCGTCTGCGACAGCCTTTGCCACAGTCTTGCCTATGCGGCTGTCAAAAGCCATTGGAAGAATATAATCGGGATTGAGTTCCTCATCGCTGACGAGACTTGCGATAGCCTTTGCCGCAGCCATTTTCATTTCCTCGTTGATTTCCTTTGCTCTTACGTCCAAAGCGCCTCTGAAGATACCGGGGAAAGCAAGTACGTTGTTGATTTGATTGGGGAAGTCGCTGCGACCAGTGCCGACGACTTTTGCTCCCGCTTGCTTTGCAAGGTCAGGCATAATCTCGGGTACTGGATTTGCCATTGCCATTACTATCGCGTCTTTCGCCATAGAGCGCACCATATCTTGAGTTACGATACCCGGGGCTGATACTCCTATGAGTATGTCTGCGCCTTTCATTGCGTCGGCGAGAGTGCCTTGACGGCGAGCTTTGTTGGTAATCTCTACGATTTCTTCGTTGCCTTTGGGCTCGTTGACGCCTTTGCAAATTATACCTTTGCGGTTACATACAAGTATATCTTTTACTCCAAGTTTGTTGAGAAGTTTTGCAATTGCGCTGCCTGCCGCGCCAGCTCCGCTGAAAGTGACGGTCACGTCCTTCCAATCCTTGCCTACGATTTTAAGCGCGTTGATTAGCGCTGCTGCGGTAACTACCGCAGTGCCATGTTGGTCGTCGTGGAATATTGGAATATCCGTGCATTCTTTGAGTCTCTTCTCGATTTCAAAACATCTCGGGGCAGAGATATCTTCGAGATTGACGCCGCCGAAACTTCCCGATATGAGAGCGACGGTCTTGACTATGTCGTCGACTTCTTTTGACTTGACGCAGATTGGTATAGCGTCCACTCCGCCGAATTCCTTAAAGAGCACGCATTTGCCTTCCATTACGGGCATGCCAGCTTCCGGACCTATGTCGCCAAGTCCGAGTACGGCAGTGCCGTCCGTGACGACGGCGACGGTGTTCCAACGTCTCGTCAAGTCGTATGACTTGTCTATATCTTTTTGAATTTCAAGACACGCTTGCGCAACGCCGGGGGTATAAGCGAGCGACAAATCTTCTTTGTTCTCAACCTTTGCGCGCGATACTACTTCGAGTTTTCCTTTCCACTCATAGTGTTTTTTGAGTGATTCTTTCATGTAATCCATAAGTTTTTCCTCTCAAGAGATTTATTACGCATATATTTTAACATATATTTTGGATTTTGAAAATAAAAATGCGCATACAAATCAATAATTAAAATATGATTGGACTTTTGTATTGACAATTCACTGATTTAAAGGTACAATAAATAATGTAGAAATTCGTTTATTTCTGCGATAAGGAGATTTTTATGAAAAAAAGGATTGCCGTAGTAGTTTTATTAGTCGTAATATTGGCTACTTCACTTTTTGCCTTTGCAGGCTGTAAAAAGACAGATTACGTAATAGGAATTATGGAAAATTCCGAACATTTTTCTTCGGATATGGTCTATAAAGGATTTAGAGAAACGCTTACAAAGCTTATGAGCGGCGCAGGTAAGACGTATAAAATCGTATACAGAAAGTCGGGCGGAGACAAAGAAGCGGATATCGCAGCAAGCGAAAAGAGCAACGTAGAGAATTTGGTATCCAAAAAGGGCGCAAACATAATATTGGCTCTTTCGCAATCTTCGGCGGACAGCGTATTGGCTAACGCAAGCAAGACTCCGATGGTATTTGCTCAAGCCGCAATAGCGGACAGAAACTTGCAAAAAGAAGATTTGCGTATTCAGGTTGAGAAGCAAGTCGAGGTAATGAAACTTATCGCTCCCGACGCAAAGCTTGGTATTTTGTATTGCAAGCCTGCGGATGCGAAGAATAAGACCAAAGCCGATATCAATATGGAAATGCAGATAGAACTCGCAAGAGAAATTATCGGCGCGGAAAACCTTGTGGAAGTAGGATATGACAAGCAAGAAGAAATGACGCACGACGGACACGTTAGAATAGAACTCAACAAGATGAAGAAAGACGGAGTAGGTTGCGTATTTATTCCAGTCGACAATACTTTGGCAAGCATAGCTTTCGGTCCGAAGGTTCACGAGAGAGGAAATACGAATATATATACTTCCAGCAACGGCATCGAGGCAAGAGAAGTCGCTAATATGCCAATCGTATGCGGAGATATAAATATGAACGAGTTCTGCGGAGTTGCGACTTACGCCGTAGATTATTACGCAATGGGCGTTCAAGCCGCGCAAGAAGTATTTGATATACTCACAGGCAAAAACGAGAATAAGCAAGTTGAGATTAAGACGGATTTTGCAAAGGGTAAATACGTCGTCAATCAAAAGGTTATTGACCAACTCAAAAAAGAAAACAAAGGTTGGGATATTCCTCAAGCCGTAAGGGATTTGGTAGCGTAAAATCAAAAATTAATTAAGTAAATGGCAATATAGGCTTCCCGATTGGGGAGCCTTAATTTATTTGCAGTAAAAAAGGCAAACGTATTGCTTTATTTTATATTTTATATTATAATATAGTTATGCTGGATGATTATGCGACAAACTATTTGAAATCTTTTGACAGGCTGGCATTGGCAATCAGCGGCGGTAGAGATTCTATGGCTCTTTTGCATTGGTTTTGTCAAAACTTTTCAAAAGACAAGTTTTTTGTAATTACCGTGCATCACAATTTGCGCGGCGACGAAGGCAGACGCGATAGGGATTTCGTCGTGGATTATTGCAAGTCGCAAGGCGTGAATTGCAAAGTGTATGAAGAAGATATTCCCGCATTTTGCAAAGAGGGCGGATATACCGTCGAGCAAGGCGCAAGGATAAGACGTAGGCAGATATTTGCAACTACCGTGCAAGATGGGCAGGCGCAAAGAGTAGTTACGGCGCACCACGCTCAAGACCAAGTCGAAAGCATACTTATGCACGTCTTTAGAGGCAGCGGTATCAGAGGATTGACGGGTATGAGTCTTGACGATAAGACGATTTTGCGTCCTATGTTGCAAGTGTCGAGAGAGCAAGTCGAGGAATATATCAACGTCAATTCTATTCCATACGTCGACGATTCTTCCAACGACAGCGACGACTATACGCGCAACAAATTGCGGTTGCAGATTTTGCCGTTGATAAGGCAAGTCTACGGCGGAGTTGACAACAATATTTTGCGACTGTCGGAAAGAGCAAAAGAGACGTGCGATTATATAGATAAGAACAGCCGTAACTATCTCATAAAGCAAGGCGAAGCGTTTATTTCCATCAAGGTTTTGCAGACGGATAGAGCCATTGCAACCAATACGGTTATCAACGCGGTTGACGAGATTAGCACGCGCGTGGATTTGACGCAAAAGCACATTGATTCGATACTTGCCTTGATAGACAAGAGAAGCGGCGCAAGCGTAAATCTACCATTTGCGCTTACCGCGCACAGACAGGGCGGATTTATCGTGCTGTCAAAGCTCAAGAGCGTAGCTTATTCGGGCGTTATCGAAGGCTACGGCGATTATGATCTAGGAGAGTGTATTTTGAAAATATCAAAAGATTGCGTGGGTAAGTTGCGTTGCGACTTCGACAAGCTCTGCGGAGCGGAGATACGCAATCGAAAGGATGGGGATATTTTCAAGAGATACAAGGGCGCGACTAAAAATCTTGGAGATTATCTCACGGATATTAAAGTCCCCAAACGAAGCAGAGAAAATATAGTCGTACTTGCTAAAGATAACGTCGTGTACGCGCTCCCGCAGTATGAGATTGCAGATATAGTAAAGATAGACAACGATACGAAAAATATTGCGTATATGGCGATAATACCAAAGAATTAAACTTGGACACAAAAGAAAGGATAGAGAGTATGGAAAGAATTAGTAGAGTATTAATAGACGAAGAAAAAATTGCTAAAAGAGTGGCGGAACTTGGCAAGCAAATAGAGCAAGACTATGCAGGCAAATGTCCCATCGTGGTTGCCATACTCAAAGGGTCTATCGTCTTTTACGGAGACTTGGTACGTAAAATCAATCTTCCAATGAGATTTGATACAATGGCTGTATCCAGTTACGGCTCGGGTACGGTGTCTAGCGGTAACGTCAAGATAAAAAAGGATTTGTCAAAGGACATAAGCGGCGACGACGTTATATTGGTAGAGGATATTATCGACAGCGGTAATACAATGAAAGCTTTGACTGCTTTGCTTGCGCACCGCGGAGCAAAGAGTATCAAGGTATGTTCCTTTTTGGACAAGCCAAGTCGCAGGACTGCGGACTTTGAGGCGGACTACGTGGGATATTCCATACCCGACGAGTTCGTAGTGGGTTACGGACTTGATTACGACGAGAAATACCGTAATTTGCCGTACGTAGGTATACTTGAAATAACAAATTGACGAGGATAGAATTGTTTGACGATTTGACGAGAAGGGAACTTGAAGAACTTGCAAGTTATTTTCCTAAAGATAAGCCGTTGTATGCGGTAGGCGGTTGCGTACGCGACTATTTGAGGGGGGAGAAGAGTTACGACGTGGATTTGTCCGGCGGAGTCAAACCCGACGAATTAATTGAGATACTGAAGAACTCGCCGTTTGGAGTAGTAAGCGCTTCGCCTCGACTCGGTACTGTAATCGTCAAAGGCAAGAATACCTACGAGTATACGACCTTTCGCATAGACAGTTATCCGGCGGGAAGCGGAGTTCATACGCCTACGGAAGTGGAGTTTACCGACGACTTGACGGTAGACGCAAAGAGACGCGATTTTAAGTGCAATGCGATATACTGCCAAATTGACGACGGCAATATAATTGACCCGCTGGGCGGTATAAATGATATAGAGCGTAGTATTCTGTCGACGACTGTCAATCCCGACGTCGTACTGTCGCAGGACGGATTGAGAATCTTGAGACTTGCGCGCTTCGTATCCACGTTGGGATATGAGATAGAAAGCAATACTTACGACAGCGCAAAAAGACTGGTAGGCAGACTCAACGAGATAAGCGTAGAGAGAATAAGAGAAGAATTAAACAGAATTTTGTCGGGCAAGTATTGCTACAAAGCGCTGTGTCTTCTAAGAGATATTGGCGCGCTAAAAATAATACTTCCCGAGCTTGCCTACAACGACGGAGTAGCGCAAAAAGTCGAGTATCACAAATACGACGTACTTGAGCATACTTTTAAAGTTGTCGAAGCGTGTTCTCCGCAAGTGAGATTGGCAGGGCTGTTCCACGATATAGCAAAAGGAGTATGTCAAGACAAAGACGGCAATACCTATTTCCACAATGTGCGCGGCGCGGAAATGACGGCGGATATTATGACGAGGCTCAAATATCCCAATCGCCAAATCGAGCGTACGTCGAGAATGGTAAGACTGCACATGTTTGACGTCAACGGCAATACAAAAGAGAGCAAGTGTAGGAGATTTATTGCGCGCAATATAGACGTATTTAAAGATATGCTTGACCTTTTTGAGGCAGACAGCAAAGGTACGGGATATTTTCAAGGTTCGAGGACGGCAGACAGGTTGAGAGAAATATACGCCAAAATGCTTGAAGAAAAAGTCCCAATGAGTATCAAAGAACTTGCAATCAACGGCAATGATTTGATTGCGCTTGGATACGACGGAAAAGACATAGGTCAAGCGCTCAACGAGATATGGGATATTGCATTGAGAGGTTGCGTCGCCAACGACAGAGATAAACTTTTGGGTATTGCCAAAAGAAAGGTAAAAAGCAAGGATAATAAAGGAAAGAAGTAAAATAAATGGAAAAGACGTTGTTGATAATTACGATAGTTCTGCTAGCCGTATGTATAGGCGTAGGTATAGCAAATCTCGTAATGTCAAGGAAGAAAAACAAAGGCGGAGAACAAAGCGGGGATTTGCTTGGCGAGATAGAGAGACTCAACGACAATCTCAACGAAGTTATGAAGTCGATAAAAGAGCATACTACCCAAGAGAAGGAGAATTTGTCCTCGACTCTTACGAACGCTATAAACGTATCAAATGCTACTCTTGGACCTATGCTTGAACTGTATATGAAAACTTTCAAGTCTTCGCTTGACGACAATCTTAAGACTACAAAAGAGACTTTGGAAGAGATACGTCGTGAGATGAAAGATTCGCTCAAAGAAGTGCGCGACGATAACAAGATTCAACTTGAAAGCGTGCAGAAAAGCAACGAAGCTCAACTTGAAAAGATGAGGCAGACCGTCGACGAAAAACTCAACGAGACGCTTGACAAGCGTATTAAGAACGCTTTTGAAATGGTCAATAATTCGCTCTCGCAAGTTCAGCAAGGCTTCGGCGAGATGAAAGAACTGACGGGCAAAGTTACAAATCTCAATAAGATGTTTGCCAACGTCAAGACGAGAGGTATTTGGGGCGAAGTATCGCTTGAGAGTTTGCTCGATCAAATGCTTTCGCCCGAGCAGTACGAATGTCAATTCCGACTTGACAACAAGTCGCGAGAGATGGTAGACTTTGCAATAGTTATGCCCGGACAGGGCGACGAGAAGGTCTATTTGCCTATTGATTCCAAATTTCCGCTCGAAAAATATATCGCTCTCGTTGAGATAAGCGAAATCGGAGACGCCGAGAAAGTGGAGATTGCAAAAAAAGAACTTTTCAACGCCGTCAAGGACGAGGCAAAGGATATATCGAGAAAGTATATCATACAGGGCGTGACGACGCGTTTTGCCGTCATGTATTTGCCCAGCGAAGGACTATATGCAGAGATTGCGAAAGACAGCGCGTTGACAGCGCATATACAAAACGAATATCACGTGACTTTGTGCGGACCTACGACGATTGCGGCTCTTCTCAATTCTTTGCAAATGGGCTTCACGACGCTCAAAATTCAAAAGAGAAGCGGAGAAATCGCCAAGGCTTTGCAAGATTTCCAAAAGGATTTTGCGAAGTATACCGACCTTGTTACTAAGATAAAGAATAACGCCAACTCAATGGTAAATACGATAGGGCAAGTGGAAAAACGAAATGAGATTATTACCAAAAAACTTGCAAGAGTCAGCGGAGAGCTACCGCAAAGCGATGAACAACAATTGATTGCGTCCGACGTGCTTGCAGACGATGGCGGTATTGACGGAGAAGTAGGAGAATAATGAAGATAGATTTGCATATACATAGCGTATTGAGCGACGGTACGGACACGCCTCAGGCAATAGTTGACAAGGCTCTAAGTCTTGGTATCAACTGTATATCCATTACCGACCATGACTGCATAAAAGCCAATACTGTCAAAGAATATGCCGAGGCAAAGGGAATACGATATATCAACGGAGTGGAATTGTCTACGTTTTCTACTCAGGAGATACACATATTGGGTTATGCGTTTGACGAAAACAACGCCTTGCTTTTGGAAAAATTGGATTATTTTGAAAACAAGCGCAAAGAGAGAGCAGATCGCATACTTGACTGTCTCTATTCTATGGGCGTAAAACTCGACAGAGACAAGTTGCCGAAAGACAGCGCAAGCGTGGGTAGACTCCACATTGCAAAGCTTATGGTGTCGGAGGGTTACGCGTCGAGTATTCCCGAAGCCTTTGATAAATATCTGGGTACAAGCGGTAAAGCGTATTTTCCGTCAAAGAGAATTACTCCCATTCAAGGAGTTGAACTTATCGCGCAAGCGGGCGGATATGCCGTAATAGCTCATCCGTTGAGATTCGTTCAACAGCGCAAGTTGGATTCGCTTGTCGAAGGATTGAAACAATTCGGACTTGCGGGAATAGAGGCTTATTATCCTACTCACGACGAGACGATGTGCAAGACTATACTTTCTACGGCGAAGAGATACAGGCTTATTGCGACAGGCGGTACAGATTATCACGGTGCAAATAGGAATATTGAATTAGGCAGCGTTGAATACAGATTGGACGGATATACCGCGTCCAAATTGGGTATAAAATAATTATGAAATAAAAGGGGGAACAAAGTTATGATACTTACGTTCAAACAAAAATTTATGTCTCTTGCGGGCAAGTACGAAGTGTACGACGAAGCAGGACAGGTGGCTTACAGAATTCAAGGTAGAATTAGTATTCCAAAAAAGTACGAAATTTACAATCCGCAAGGCGAAATGATTGCTCAGTTAAAGTCAAAAGTCTTTGATATTCTTCCGCAGTTCAGACTTTTCATTGACGGACAGGAAGTGGGCAGAGTAAAGAAAAAGTTTACGTTCTTTACTCAAAAGTTCAAAGTGGATTGCAACGGATGGGATATTGACGGTAATATCTTGGGTTGGAATTATTCTATCGTGGACGCTAACAACAATTTGGTTGCGTCTATGGAAAAGAAGTTGTGGAATTTGACTGATCAATACGTCCTTGACATAGTCGATCCAAAAGACGCGCTTATGGTGCTGATGATAGTATTGGCAGTAGACGCAGAGAAGGAAGGCCGTTAGTTTTACCCGATAAAGACTCGATAAGACGCACTATAGCGTCCTTTGGTTGCCTTTCACGCGACGCCCGGTTGACGTACGTGCAGTACGCCTTAACCTCGCGTCACGCAAAATCCACTTTGTAATTTTTTGTATTAAGGATAATTTTAGAGTTCCATTAGTAATTTAAGACAGCCTGGTATATAAAATCTAGAAGTTATAATAATTATATTATATTATCAACATAAATTATATATCTATTCAAAATTCGCATTTATGGGCGCATATCGTTGACATGGCTCTTTAAATTAAGTCATAATATTATTGGAGAAAGCCGCAATATACGAAGAAGTGAAATAATATGAAGCACGTTTTTATTGTAAATCCTATGGCAGGAATTAAAAATCCTCTTGAAGACATAGAGTCAAAGCTCAAGGAAAGACAAGAGCTTGACTATGAAATTTACGTTACGAAGTCAAAAGGCGACGCAACGGCGTACGTTTCGCAAAAATGCCAAGAGATTGATGAAGACGTTGTTTTTTATTCGTGCGGCGGCGACGGTACGCTCAACGAGGTTGCAAGCGGTATGGTAGGTCATAACAACGCTATATTGGCAATCTATCCATGCGGTAGCGGTAACGATTACGTCAAGTATTACGGAGACAAGCGGGAATTCCTCAATATCGACAATCTACTCGAGGGCGAGGAGACGAGAATCGATTTGATACAGGTAGGAGACAGATACGCTGTCAACGCTTGTCACTTTGGACTGGATAGCGCAGTCGCAAAGAAAATGATAGAGGTCAAACCCAAAAAGATTATCGGCGGCAAGAATGCATACAATACCGGAGTGCTGTACGCGCTCTTTACCGCGCTCAAGACCAAATGTAAGGTCATCGGGGACGGAGAGGCTCTCAACGACGATAAGATTTTGATATGTACCTGCGTCAACGGAAAGTACGTGGGCGGTTCGTATAAGTGCGCGCCTCGCTCGCTCAATAACGACGGATATATGGAAGTATGTTGTATAAAACCCGTATCTATATTCAAATTTTTAAAGTTTATGAAACACTACAAAGCGGGAGATTATCTTGATATGCCTAATCTTGCTCCTTATCTTGAGTACAGAAGATGTAAAAAGGTGGAGATTGTCGGAGGACAAAAGAACTTTATAATCAGTCTTGACGGGGAAGTCGTCGAGGGAGACAGCTTTGAGGTAAATATCTTGGAAGGCGCTTTGAGATTTATAGTGCCCAAGACTCTTTGCAAATAGAGCGCGATTTATCTATACGCAATTTTAACAAAAATCCTGTAAAAATTACATAAAAATATTATTGAAAATCACTATAGAATTGTTTATAATTTTGTTGATGGAAATTAGGCAATAATAATTAAATTGTTGCCGCAAAACAGAGGATAGTCATGGAAAAATTAAAAGCAGAACTTTGGGACAAGGTTCAATATATTTTCAGAAATTATTACGACAGAATGATTCATGCGTCGATTTTTTACGACGGCGAAGTTGATTTGGATATTTTGCGCAAGTCCATTTACAGAATAGTTACGCATTTTCCTATTTTGCGTTCTACCTTTCACAGCAGCACAATCAATCCTCATTGGGAAGTCAACGAAGATTATACAGTCGAAGAGATGGCAAGCAAAGTAATCTGCGACGATCTTCAGGCAAGCGCGCTTGCTTCGCTCTCTAAAGAGGTAAATTTTAAATCAAAATTGCAATTTGAAATCGTAGCGCATTATTCAAGAGGAAAGAGCGCTATATCAGTGCTAGTCAATCATATGTGCCTAGACGGAGCAGACTTCAAGTATTTTATATCCAAAATTATCGAGGGTTACAATTTAATTGCTAGAGGCGGAAACATAGGAGATTTGCAACTCAAACGCGGTTCTCGCAGTCATGCGCAAATATATAAAGATATGACAGAGGAAGAGGCGGAAGAAGCAAAGAGATTATATAAAAACGTATCTCATACGGGAGTGAAAAACAAGTTTGATTTTACTGCGGACGCGAATTGTACCACGAGATTTAATTTCAAAAAGATTTCAAGCGAAAAGGTGCAGGCGCTCAAAGCCAAGGGCAAGGAATACGGAGCTACGCTCAACGACGTGTTTATGACTGCGTATGCAAGGGCTGTTTCCACGCGTCTTGCTCCAAGCGAAGATAAGAGGTTAGTCGTGACGAGTATGAAGAATTTGCGCGACCATATAGAGTCTGAAAATTCAGAAAGCGTAACTAATCTCACAGGCTTTATGCCCTGCGTTCTTGAAGAAGTGGGAGAGAATTTTGCCGATACGTTGCGCTCAATATCCGAGCAAAACAAAATATCCAAAGAGGATAAATTCTGCGGACTTTACGGCATACCTCTGCTTGCTTTGGCGTTCAAATTGTTCCCATACGCCGTAGCAGAGTTTGCAATCAAAGCGGGATATGAAAATCCTCTTATAGGTATGTCAAATATAGGTATTATTCCCGAAGAATATGTCGAGCTTGATGGACTGAAGTGCGTCGACACGTTTATGACTGGCGCAACCAAGTTCAAACCGTATATACAGTTGACGAGTACGACGTTCAAAGGCGAGACTACGTTCTGTATTGCTCAAAAGTGCTCTGACGAAGACGAGAGGAGAATACGCTCGCTTTTGGATGCGATAGAAACTCAACTTGACGAGTTTTTGACTGCATAGACTACAATATTTTACCATAATTTTCTTTGGTTATATTTTTAAAAGTATCTTGAAATACGTTTTTATTTATGTTATAATTGCCGTATGAAGATATTGTTTATTTGTATGTCTAATATTTGCAGATCCCCTTATTGCGAATACGTATTTAGAAGAATTGTTCAAGAGGACGAAGTTTTGTCAAAGAATATCGAGTGGGTTAAAAGTTCTGCAGTGTTCAACAAATCCTTTAGAATTAATCACAAGTCGGAAAAGGTTTTGACAGACGAAGGCTTTGATAAAGATTACGTGCTGTCGCATGTGCCTACCTTTAAATGGGGCAAGGGCAGACGGTATTTCAAAGACGCGGATATCATCGTTGGTATGACGCGGTCTAATAAGTTTTTCTTGCCGTTTAGGTTTCATAAAAAATTTGCGCTTTTGAGCGTATTGGCAAGCGGGCAATACAAGGCTATACCCGATCCCGTGCTTATCAAAGAACAGGATAAATACAACAAGGCTATGGAAGAAATCAAAGGGTATCTTCTCGCTTATGCGGACAAATTAAAGTCGCAATTTACCGCTTAAATCTTATTTCCATTGGGTTTGAAATTTATATAAGTTTTTCAAAAATGGGTATTGAAAAAGCAAGATTTATGTGTTATAATGTCAACGGAAATAAATTTATTAATATAGGGAAGTGTGTCAATGGAAAAAGATATGGATAAAATTGCTATTATCGACTTGGGGTCAAACTCCACTAGATTGGTGTTGGTTGACATATTGAAAGGCGGATACTTTCAGGTTGTCGACGACATTAAGGAGACTGTGCGACTTGCGCAGGATATGGAGATTGACGGATTTTTGCAGCCTGCAAGAATTGCCCAGACGATAAAGACACTTAAGATGTTTAGAAGACTTTGCGACGCCAACAACGTCAGCCGTATCTATGCGTATGCGACGGCTGCGGTAAGAAGAGCGAAGAATCAACGCAGTTTTCTTGACGAAGTCCACGCTTGCACAGGTATCGAACTCAAAGTTCTCAACAGCGACGAAGAGGCTCAACTCGTTTATCAAGGCGTAATAAATTCTATGGATATCCCAAGGGGTATTATAATGGATATAGGCGGAGGCAGTACTCAGCTTATATATTACAATCGTAAAAATATTCTCAACACCGTGACGTTGCCTTTCGGTTCTGTCGTATTGACGGATATGGTCAAACAAGACGGGCTGTCGCCTGTGGACAAGTCCCGAATGATAGAAAAATACGTTACGTCGGAGCTTGAAAAACTTGATTGGCTCAAAGACGTATTGCCGGATACCAAACTTATTGGCGTAGGCGGTTCGTTTAGAAATATAGGTAAAATCAGCAGAATGCTCAAAAAGTACCCATTGTCCATGGCGCACAATTACGTCGTAGGTAAGAGCGAATTTGCAAGCATATACAGCAATATCCGTTCTTTGGAACTCGACAAGACTATGAAGATAAAGGGATTGTCCAGCGTAAGAGCAGATATTTTCCCTGCAGCGCTTGCGGCAATCAACGCTTTTATCAACACTGTGGGCGTTGAAGAGATAGTTATATCGGGAAGCGGTTTGAGAGAGGGCGCAATGTTTAGATACGCAGTGCCGTCTACTAATGAAAAACCTATCTCCGACGTTTTGGGACACAGCATCTATTCGCTTCTCAACTTCTTTGGCGAGAATATTCCTCACGCAGAGCAAGTGTACAATTTGTCAATACAGCTCTTTAAACAACTTAAAGTCTTACATAAATTACCGCGTTCCTACGTCAAAGTTTTGCGTACGGCGGCAATGTTGCACGACACCGGCAATAGAATTAAATATTACGACCACCACAAGCACTCAAGCTACGTAATCCTCAATTCAAATCTTTACGGCATATCTCACAAGGATTTGATTATGGCGGCGTTCGTTGCTTCAATGCACCGCAAGGGCGACTTGAATACCGTTGAGTTTATGAGATACAAAGATTTGCTTACGGAAGAGGACTTTGACGCAATACTCAAACTTGGCGTAATAGTGAGAATCGCAGAGAGCTTTGACAGAAGTATGTCAAGCGTAATAAAGGGTATTGATTGCGACGTACTCGGCGACAGCGTTATTATGAAGACTGACAGCCAAGGACAGGATTGTTCGCTTGAAATTAAAGACGCAATGACTGCAATTCAAGACTTCAGAAGAGCGTATAAAAAGAATTTGCAGATATTGTAACATCATTATTGGTATTCAACGATAGGTGATACATTAAATTAGCCTTTCAAATAAGAATTATTTTTGCTAATATCGCAAAATTTTACGGCAGTATTCACTTACTGCCGTTTTATTTGAAATTTTTGTTGAAAGATAGATTTTTTTATGTTACAATAAAGTAAATAAGATGGCAAAGAGCGCTATGAGGGTAATTTTAGCGTCGGGTTCGCCTCGACGGAGACAACTATTGAGTCAGATATTTGACAGCTTTGATGTGTTGCCTCAAAGTGTCGAAGAAAAATGCAATCTCACAAGAGGACATGCCGTCTGTCAGTACCTTGCCAAAATCAAGCTGGGTAATTTGCCGTCGATTTGTCCGGATGCGCTTATTATCTCTGCAGATACTATCGTGTATAAGAGCGGTAAGATATACGGCAAGCCGAAGGATAGGCAAGAGGCAAAAGAGTTTTTGGACGAGCTGTCTGCTAAATGGCATACCGTCTATACGGGAGTGGCTATATATTACGGCGGAAAAGCGTATACTTTCTACGATAAGTCAAAAGTCAAGTTTAAGTCGCTTGACGAGGAGTGCAAATTGTCGTATATTGACTCAGGCAGTCCAATGGATAAAGCGGGCGGTTACGGCATTCAGGACGAAGAAGTCGTAGAGACGTACGAGGGAAGTTATACGAATATCGTTGGGCTTCCTATGGAAAAACTAAAAGAGCAATTGAGCAAAATAATAAAGGAATAAGCAAACGGATATGAACGAAATAGGATTGGCAATTGATTTAGGAAGCGCTACGACGTCCATCCACAAGGTGGGCAGCGGACTTATTGTCAGCGACGAGTCGAGAGTTACCGTAATGACCAAAAACAATAAGATGACGTTGGTTGAAAGCGGTAAGGGCGTAGAGAAATATATCAAGATGCCATCTCAAGGGTATCAGACTATTAATGCGGTTGACGGCGGAGTAATTACCAACGAAAAGGCGGCAATATGTATGCTTAAGGACTATATATCTCGATGCTTGCCCGGCAATACTCTTATCAAGCCAAAGATAAAGGCGCTTGTTCTCGTAGGTCAAGGCGTAGGACTGTCTGAAAAGAGAGATATAGAGAAAGTTATGCGTAAGGCTGGCGCAAGCGAGGTCATTGTTCTTGAGTCGCCAATAGCCGTTGCCGGCGCGTTGGGATACGGCAGAGGACACTTTGTAGTAGATATAGGCGCGTCAAAGACTGAGATCGCTATCGTTGGCAACGACGGCATCGTGACGGGTTGCAGTGTGGATATTGGCGGAGACAATCTTACTAAAGCTATCGCCGATTATATGGTAAAGAGTATGAGCAGTACCGTGCCGTTCTCTTTGGCTGAGAAGATTAAGAGAGAGCTTGGCAGTATGTACGACAACAACAATATGTCAATGCGCGTCAACGTGCGCAAACTCAACGTTGCCAAGACCCAAAGCGAAATCATCACTTCAAGAGAAATATTTACCGTAATCGAGCCTTTCATTGCCGATCTCGTCAACATTATCTATAATATGTCTTTCCAGATACCGGAAAGTTTGAGCGTAGATATCGTAGGCGAAGGTATTATACTTTGCGGCGGCGGAGCAAAACTTGCAGGACTTGACGAGTATATTTCAAAGTTTATGAAGATGAAAGTAAAGGTTGTCGAAGACCCTACGACTATCGTGTCAAGAGGCGGTATGAATTTCTTAGAGAATAATACGGATTTCGCTAAGATACTCAACGTAATCAATTATAAATAATTGCGTATAATTTCAAGGGGAGGAGAATATGGGACTCTTTAAAAAAGATAAAACTGTCATAAAGACCACGTTGCATATCAATGCGCGGTTACAGCCCGAGCATAGAGTTTCGTATTATGAAGACCACCTTAAAGGGATTTTTAAGAAAGAGAAACTTGGCAGCGTTATCGGAGGCAGTTCCGTCTTTTTCAATGACGGCGGTATCGCAAGTTGCAACGTAGATATCGACTGCTATGATGATAAAATTATCCGTCTTATTGAATTGTTGCATTATATTCCTATGGCAAAAGGCAGTAGACTTACCGTATTCAGACCCGACGGAAGAATTGATAGAGAATATCCTCTTGGCGAACTTGAGGGTATGGGCATATATCTCAACGGCGTTGATTTACCGAAAGAAGTCTATAAAAAATGCGATATTAATTACGTCGTAGATGAAATCTTCCGCTTGCTTGAATTGCCCCCAATAATATATAGCTATTGGCAAGGACCAAGAGAGACTGCGTTGTATTTTTACAGTGGATCGTTTAGTTCAATGCGTAATAAGATAAGCAGTTTGCTTGCTTCTTATCCGCTTTGTCAAGGTTGCAGAGTTACTCAAATATCTTAAAAATTGGTACTCCCGACGGGAATCGAACCCATTAAAAGTTGTGTTTATTCTTCAAGTCGGGGAAAATATCGTCCGTTTTTTGCAAAATAAGTATTGAAATTGGCTTTTCGTAGTAGTTTTATGGGCTTTTGATTACTAATTTTCGGCTTGAAAACTATCGTTAAATACCTTTTATACCGAGTTTATACCAATTCTATACCTACTTTTTTAATCATCGCTATCATTATTGAATTCTAAGCGACGTTCTACACCTTCTGTTACAGAACGTGTGTGTTGTCCGTTATCACGAAAAGTCCTTTGTACCATTGACGGAGTTCCTTGTGTTTGTGAAGTTTGCATGATTGCACTCTCGCCACTTGAAGAATTGTTTTGCCCAGACGTATTTACGTTTTTTGTAGAACTCATATTTTTCTCCTTATATTAGTGTTGTTATTAAAGTTAAAACTGTGAAAACAATCGTTACGATTAGCCACTTATTTCCGAACCTATAATGTTTAATCAATTTTTCAAATATAGGTTGGTTATGGTTAATGCAAGCAGCGTAATCTTTATACATAGAAACTATTACATTTTCATTCGGAGTTTTTATCGCATCTTCCGTAGTCGCTTCAACATAATTTTCATAAGGGAATACCGCATATTCGTGAGTGAAAAATATACAGATATACGAAATCAGCGCAATAAAAAAAGAAATAAAAAGAGCCACTAATAATATAACTCTGAAATGAGCTAAAATAAGATTGGTTTTAAATAAATCGACAATACCAACAGTTTCTCTTATAAATGCGACAGATATAAGTCCAGACAATAAAGCGATAAGTATACCTGTTCTTGTTTGTAATGCGTTTCGAGTATTCTGCAAATACTGATATTCGCCTTTAACAGCTTCTAATCTTGCTGTTAAATTTGGGAGTTTGCTGTCTTTCCGTATAGTGGTTTTTTTCTTTTGAGCCATATTAATATAATAGTATATTTTTTAGTATTAGTCAAATATTTTTACATAAAATATAAAAAGTTTTTCTATTTTTAAATATTTTGTGTTTTGCTAATATGTCTAGTATTAATAATTTATGGTGTTCCCGCCGGGAGTCGAACCCGAAATTGCGCCTTAGGAGGGCGCCGTTATATCCATTTAACTACGGAAACATATAACTGACTTATAAATATTTTGAATAAGTAGAGTAATTATTTTAATATATTTACTATATTATAAAAGCTTATCTGTTGTCAATCTATTTGGCTCTTTGCAAATAATTATTTTACCGCATATTATTTTATAATTTGTTAAATAATCTCACAAAATTAAAAAAGTTTGCCAAAAACAATAGACAGTCTCAAATTATTATGATAATATTAAAAAGCACTTGAATATGGCTCCATGGTCAAGCGGTTAAGACTCAGGCCTCTCACGCCTGCTACTGGGGTTCGAATCCCCATGGAGTCACCACAAAAAACCTAAATCGAACTCATAGTTTGGTTTAGGTTTTTTCTTTTGTCGACAAGATAAATTCTGCCTGTTTTTGTTGTATTATAGAAATTTCTATGTTATAATATCTCTATACTAAAGAGGTGCATTGTATGTTTATATCTTCTCAAGATGAATTTGAAAAGAAGGAGAATTTTTCGAAAAAATATACTAAAGTATTTTATATTCTTTTGGCTATTCTAGGATTCATATTATTAACGACTTTAATTCTTGAAATAGTTTTTGATAGCATTATTATTGAGATATTAATGATAGTAGATCTATTCTTGATGATTATAATGATTATACCATTTATACTTATTCTTGCTCCTATAAATAAAGACATAAAAGAATATAAGCAAAGAAATCTTGGATTATATGATGCTTCGCAAGTTACGACCATAGAAACACAATATATAAATAAACAACACAGATACTATATTAATAATAAAGATAGGATAAGAAGTCTTACCGAAAAATATTCACAATCAGTATATAATTTCGTAAAGCAATTGAATCGTCTATCTCACAGAGCATTTTCTTTTATAGAAGATACAGAAGAGTTGCTCTTGCCATATTGGAAAGGCTCTTCACAACTATTTAAAATAAAATTACGTAATGATGGTTTTAAAGAATTCAACGATAAAACTAAAACAGTTAAATATCAAAATATAGAAGAACTTACCACGGTGTTTATTAATGGACTTAAAACAAGGATTATAAAGGATGGAGAATGGCCGTACGACCAATATTCATTTCATTGTGTAATTTATGAAATTGTGAGAAACAATATTATACATTATTATCACGACTACTACAAAAATAATATTGGATGGGAAACTATTGAGGATTATTATAAAAATGAAAAAGATAAAACGAATAATCTTTTTTATTTTACTTGCTATTATATTTATGAAAAAAGCATTGAGCTTTATTTGATGCCAACATATAACAAATTTCTTGCTGAGATTGAAAGAATAAAACAACAAAAAATAGAAAATTCACTATTTAATCAATCTATAAATGAAACTGTTGTAAATATTATCAAAGATGATAATTCAATTTCGTCTAAACAAATATTAACAATAGAAGATCAAATAGACAATATGTCTGGGGAAGAATTTGAAAAATTTATGGAGCAATATTTTATCTCAAAGGGCTATAATGTTATTCGCACACCATTATCTGGTGATTATGGTATTGATTTAATTATCGAACACGAATTTGGTAAAATAGGTATTCAATTAAAGCGATATAATGACAAAGTATCACTTTCTGCTGTTCAAGAAGTTGTGGCAGGTTTAAATCACTATGGCTTGAACAGTGGAATGGTAATAACAAATAATTACTTCCAACCGTCTGCAATTCGTCTAGCCAAAGACAATAATATCACATTATGGGATAGAGATGTGTTATTAGAGAAAACAAGAATATAGAAAAATTATTTAATAAGGAGTACATATGAATAATTATTTTATTAGAACATCCATAGAAAAAATTGAGCTTTTACATCAAAAAAGTATTAGGTCTATAGACAAGACTCTTTTGGAATTAAAAAAATCACAACGGAAAAACAGTTTTGAACAAAAATACTTAAAATTTGTCAATGATTTATTCTCAAATAATCTCTCTGAAAAGGAAATTTCACAACTTCTTAATTTGAAATTTAAAGATGGTAAGGTTAGTGATTATATAGAGG
>CAMWQA010000017.1 GCA_947176265.1 uncultured Clostridia bacterium
GTATAATGTATTTGAAAAAATATGCCTTTTCATAGGCAGTCAGTAAAAGTATACTTTTTTTGGAAAAGCTGACAAATTTTTATAAATAATGATTATAATAGAAAATTTAATTGTAGAAATGTCTAATTATTTTTCTTTTAAACGAATAGAATATTCGCAACCGCAAAAGTCTTGGCGGTATAAATTATACTCTTTAGAAAGTTCTATCGAGCGGAGATAACCGCCCTTTTTCTTAAAGTCGTTGGGCAAGTGCTTTACTTTCTTATCTTTGGCAAGAGCCGTCCCTATAGTATTGAGTTTTTGCGCGTTTTTGTGCGGACTAATAGATAGCGTCGAGCAGTAATACTCAAAGCCCTTTTCTTCGGCGTACTCGCAAACTTTTTTCAATCGCAAAGCGTAGCAAATACTGCATCTATCTCCACCCTCGGGACAACTTTCGTAGCCTTTGACTTTTTGCAAAAACTCTTGCGGATCGTACTTGGGGCATATTATATCAATATTGAGGCTCATTTCTTTGACGAGTCTTTTAAGTTCGCAAAAGCGTTTATCAAACTCTTCTTGACTTGAAATATTAGGATTGTAGAAAAACAGCGTAATATCAAAATACTCTTTTAAATATTCAAGGCAATAGCTGCTGCACGGCGCGCAGCAAGCATGCAAAAGTAGCGAGGGCTTTTTGCCGTCAAGTCCTTTGATAATTTTGTCAAGCTCAAGTTGATAATTAATTTTGTTGTCCATAATTCTATTAGTCTTTTAATAATTTGCCTGCATATCGTATTTTATCAACGTCACCGTCACTTGTAAATTCGTCGTACGCTTTTTTGACTGTCTCGTCGTCAATGCCCAAATCTGCAAGCGACAATGGATACTTGACGTATTTTTGCAATTCTGCGTAATACATGTTGACGCAGTCTTTGATAATCTGTCCGCCCTTTTTGCCCTCAGTCACGTCGATATATCTATTGTAGCCTATGAGATTGACAAGCGCGTAAGTATCGAATTCCCATTTAAACTCAATCTTCTCCACGCCCTTTGCAAACAATATATTGAATACGTCGCGGTAGTCCGCTCCGCTGATATCGCAAATCAAATCAGCAAGCTTTGTCAACATTATATTGGGCGAAGACCAATACGCGCAACCTGCAAGCATAGTCGCAAAGGCTACGTTGTATCTATATTTGCGTATACCGCTATAGAGCAAGCATGGCTCGAAATTGTCTGTAAGCAAAGTTATTGCGTCCAAAGCGTATACTTTAGTCATAGGATTGACGCTCTTTCGGGACGTTAAAGAAGATATAGCCATTGCCAAAGCGTTGAGTCCAATAGACGCTATACGTTTTTTGCCAAGCAAAGCGCACATACTTGGGTCGAGAATAATAAAGTTGGTCTGCGCAAAAGGCGTATCAATCCCAATTACTGACTTATCTTCACACGATACTCTGACTGCGTTGCTTGCCTCTATCCCCGACGAAAAATACGTGGGTATTACCGTAAGCGGAACAAAATCCGACGATATATTATTGACGGCGCAATCAAGATAATTTGACATAAAAGACACTCCGTCTTTTATCATGACTTTGACGGCTTTGGCAACGTAGATTGCGCTTTTCTGCCCCAATGCGATTATGCTGTCGCATTCCTTTTCTTTAAAAAGTCGCAACGCCTTGTCGCAATCGTCAGCCATGGCAACGTCTTGGACTTTTTTGTACGTAGCAACAATATTAAGGTCTTTGCCAATTCGTCTTAGCAAGGCTTTGAGACGGCCGTGCTTTACGCTGTTTTCGTCGCATATCAGCATCATGCGTCTGCAACCTATATTACTCAAAGCGACGGTTGCGTTACGAATAGCTCCGCGCCCTGTCAAAAACTTGATATCGCTCTCGAAATTATATTGCTCTCTCATTTCAACACCGCCTTGATTGCTATTGGGTCAAAATAGCGGGGATTGTTGAGCAT
This sequence comes from uncultured Clostridia bacterium, assembly GCA_947176265.1. Classification (GTDB taxonomy): domain Bacteria; phylum Bacillota; class Clostridia; order Christensenellales; family UBA3700; genus RACS-045. Next base: position 1,957 of record CAMWQA010000017.1, read on the forward strand.
GTTGGGATTGTAAGACATATTAATGACTATATCCTGTCTGTCGTCATCCGTCAAAATTATGGGCTCAAAATCTTTGATATACTCGCCTACTATCTCGTCGACAAAATCTTCTACGCATTTGACAAAGCCTTTTGCCCGCTCTTCTTGAGGATATTTGGAATACTCGTGCCAGCCCACGAAAGACCAAAGCGCCTTTGAGTACTTTTCTCCGCATACTCTCAAATTGTAATTGACGGCCGCTTTTATAGCTAGCGGTAGGCAACGATAATAATCGCTTGCTTTTACGTCGCTTATCGCCAAAGCAAGCGAATAAATCATACCCATACCGTTGGCGTCAAGTCCCTTTGCAAGATAAGCGCCGTCTTGCGCAAAGCTCGCCAAACCGTCTTCTTGCGAAGCGGCGAGCATACCCAAAGCTTTTGCCCTCAAGTTGGTCAACGCAACTTGAGAAAAAATCCTGCCTACCGGGTGTGTGTCCACTTTCTTGATTGCAATGCCCACCCTCGCGTAATGAATTGCAATAAATCCGTCTATGGCTTTGCCGAGAGTATTCAATACTCCGTAAGCAAGTTGGCTCTTTGACGCAGAAGCTAACAGCTGCCCGTCGATAATGCAATAGTCGGGAGAAAGTAACTCATTTATAATATTACGGCTTAGTTTCTTTTGGCAATCATAAAACACTGCCACGGCGTTGCACTCGCTGCCCTCGCCAAGTCTGCAAGGAATGGTAATAAGCGGCACGTCAACAACCTTCCGTCCAATGTCCGAGTTATTGAAAAATTTCTTAATATCTTTAACTTGCGCGCTGACCGTCAGTCGCAACAATTTAGCGTAATCGACGAGTTTTCCGCTTCCGCAAACGACGATGCCGTCGCAGCCGTTGGACATATACACGAAATACATATCTTTTAGCGCGCTTTCGCTGTCTTGCAAATCTTCGCCAAGATACACCGCGCCCACGGCAATTCCGCTTCCCGCAAGCACGCTCTCCTTGACTTTGTCGAGATAGCCGTCCGACAGCAACTGCCTGTCGCCAATAATCATAACGCGCGAAGCGCCAAGACCGCCGAGAAGTATGTGCAAATCTGCAATACCCCTTTCGCCGTCAATTATCTTGGTGCCGTTGGAAAACTCCGCATATCTCATTTATGAATTTACCTCAATGAGATTATAGCACAATTATATTTAAGTTGTCTATAATGAATTATAAATGGATTGAGATTTCTCGACTACGCTTGAAATGACATTATAGCTTGCTGTATTTGCTCAACTTGGGACAAATGAGCGCGCCGATTACGCATTTGACAATATCAATGGGAATAAAGGGTATCAGCATCATCATAAGGAAGTCCCAAATCGCCGTGGAAGCGCGCATATATCCGTACAATATTCCTGCGCCGTAAGCGACTCCTAAAGCGTGCATTATAACCATATCTATTAGAGAGGCAAATAAGAATATCACAAAACTATTCTTGCCTGTCTTTTCTCTAAACCAAGAGCCGACGAAACCGCCCAGCATCATACCTATCAAAAATCCAAACGAAGGCTTGAGTACGTATGCAAATCCGCCTCCGCCCGCTGAGAATATAGGCAAGCCGAAAAGTCCCAACAAAATATACAAAAATACCGTCAGCGTACCCCACTTTTTGCCTAGTAAAAGGCAGCAAATATTAGTTACCAAAAATTGCAAAGTAAATGCAACCGTCGGCGTAATGGATATGGATATTTGCGCGCTGATAATGGTAAGCGCGATAAATACGCCTGCAGAAGCAATACCAACGATATATTTGCGACGTCTTTCGTGAAATTCTCTCGCCTTTTGAGCGTCGATTTCTACTTCTGCATTGCCTACAAAAGTATTGTCTTCGACCTCTTTTTTGCCGTCTTTGTCTTGGTCTTCGACTTTTTCAAAATCGTCAGATCCACTCATTTTCTGCGCTCCTTATAGATATTTCTCCGCAAGTCAACTTGCGAATATTATCCCCCTCTTGTATGACGAGTCCGCCGTCATTATCAACGTCGATTACCTTGCCTCTTTTTTCCTCGCGATTTATTGTATAACTAATCTCCTTGCCGATTACCATAGAATGAGCCTTGTACTCTTGCATAAAACTTCTGCTCTTCAAATCGTCGGTCAAAGTCATAAGATTGTCGTAAATATCTGCAATAAGTTGCGACCGCGTAATTGTCGGCTGTCCCTCAAAGAGCGAACATGCTTTATCTTTTATATCGTCGGGGAAATTTTGCTCTACGAAGTTGATACCGATACCCACGATAAAAGTCCCCGCCTTGCCGCTCTCAAAGTCTATGTCAGCTTGGGTAAGAATACCGCATACCTTTTTCTTGCCGATATACAAGTCGTTGACCCATTTGATTTTGGTATCAATACCGGCAAGTTTTTCAATGCTTCTCTGCGCGGCAACAGCCGCAGCGGGAGTGATTATCATTACGTCTTGCATATTCTCTATGCTCTTGCAGAGGGCTACGCTCATATAGATACCCTTTTGGGGAGAAAAGAAAGTCTTACCCATGCGACCTCTGCCTCCCGTCTGTTCGTCGGCAACGATAAGCGCGCCGTGCTTGAGCTGTCCGCTTATAAGTCTAGTCATAGCCTCCGCATTTGTCGAGACGGTAGACTTGAGCGCAACGACATCAATACCCGCATACTTTGGCGCAAGACAGGCTCTCAAACTCTGCTCGGATAATATATCGTTGTTTTCTTGCAAGATATAGCCTTTGTTGGTCGTGGCAATAATTTGATAGCCGTCTTGTTGCAAAGACTTGATACTTTTCCAAACGCTTGCGCGCGACACGCCTAAAGCCTGTGCTAGTTGTTGCCCCGACAACGCTTGCCCTCTGCCATTTTCTAAAAGTTGTAAAACCTGTTGCTTTAAAGACATAATACACCTCTTTTCCATGATAGTATATAGAAAAGAAAAAAGATTGTCAACCAAATTTAAAATATTGGTTTACAATATATAATAGAGATTTCTCCACTATATTCGAAATGACATAAGACTAGATCTTCGACTCCGCTACGCTTCGCTTAGAATGACGTGCGTTTTGTCACCCTGAGCGTAGTCGAAGGGTCTCCCCGATTTAATAATAATTTGATTTTTTATTCAGAGATATTTCGACTCCACTACGCTACGCTCAATATGACGTCAATAGGATTAGATTCTTCGACTTCCGTGAAAACTTCATTACATTACGTTTTCGCTTCGCTCAGAATGACATAAAAAACTCCCCCCCACTTGTTTGGCGAGAAGGAAGATAAGTAAAAAATAAAATAGCGAATTTTTTGTCAAGACGACGTTAGACGAAAACCGCCGTACTTGCCGTACGACGGTTTGAGTCAAATGTTGGATTGGCGAAAAAGGCGCATTTTAGATTTGCCTAGCCTCCTTTCTCGCCAAACTAGAGACTTAATGTCTGATTCTCTTTGTGATTGCTCTGCCAACTCCGATTGCAAAGGCTATCATGATTGCCACTGCGCAGAAGATTGAAATCATTGCAAGGTAATCTTTCTTTTGTTGAACAGCCTCGATAGTCGTATCGGTGTTGTTGGTGCTAGCCGAGCCGTCTTCGTAGATACCTACTTGAGCGGGAGCGCTGTTGTTGACAGCAGGAGCATTTTGCTCTTCGTTTTGATCAACTTCTTCTTTGTCCTCAGGCTTCTCAACAGGCTCTTGCTTCTCCGGCTCTTTCACTTCTTCTTTTACTTCAAAGAGCGAAGCGTCGATTATTCTAATCTTAAACGAAGTTACGTCATCAATCAATTCATATATCTCAGCCATCTTCTCGTTCTTTACGGAGAGGACGACGTCATAGATTCCTGCGGATACCGCATTTACGTCAATCTCTTCGCCGCTAGCGTCGCAGATCTTAACCGCAACTTCGACCTTGTTGCCATCGTAGCCTTTGAAGCCTACTTCAAATTCACGCGTCTTGATATTCTTGGTATCAATATTTGTGAAAGTACCGTTGTTGTATACAAATCTATCGACTTTCAAACGGTCAACGGTCAACGTACCGTTGGTTACATTCTTAATATTGTAGTTGAGGAGTTCGTTCTTAGCGTAGATAGTATGCGCGCCGCCAGCCAACGTCTTTTCGGTATATCCGTCCGGAACATCGACGTAAAGCTCGATATCTTCTTCAAAGCCCTCAATCATATTGCCGGCTGCAACGTTATACTTGAACTCAGGCAAATCTTCGCCCCAAGTCTTTTGCGCGTTGGAAATCGTAACGGTAATGTCCTTCTTATTGATAGTACCGGTCAATGCAAATTCGGGATCAAGCGTCACGTGCTTAGTCTCGTCAGAACAGTTGACTTCAACGATGAGATCAATATCATTACCGGCATTGATACTAGAATACTTAACGCTAAACGTAAACGTTACTTCGCCTTCGAACAAGTCGGGATTGTCTGCAAGGAAAGAAGTTGAATCCAAAGAAACCGTAACGCCGTCGCAGCTATTGTTTCCGTCAAAGGTCTTGGAAATGCCTTCGTCAGCTCCTGTGACAGTCAAGTACGCCTTAGCGATAACGACGTCGTCAAGCTCAATATTGACGGAGACAGTTGTTTCAGCGACTGTTTCGAACGCAACGTACTCCATACCTTCATTGTGACCGTAGGTATTGGATACAGCCTTAAAAGATATCTCGCCGCTTCTCAATACAACAAAATCTTTGCTGTTGTCAAAGTCAGACCAATCTTCTTCGTCAGCATATTTATACATTACTTTACCGCCGGATACGCCAAATTCAGAATTGAGTTGTACGTAAACCTTTCTTGAAATTGGATTCTCGCTATCGTAGGTGTAATCGGTTTGTCCCTCGCTGTCTTTGTAGTATACTTTTTCTACTGTGAGCGTAGGTTGATAGTCGACGTTGATATTGACTTCAATATTCTTTTGGATACTGTTGCCGGCAACGTCCGTTATTACGATCGGACCGGTAGGAACTTCATTAAAGTACCAATAATAAACGCCGTCTTTGACATAGCTATTGCCGTGTCCTTCTTCGCCTGCGCATACTGCCATAATATCGACAGTTCCGCCGGCTGTTGTCACAGTAATGCTATCCAATCCGCTCGTCGCGTCGTTTGCGTCTATAGCAACCACGTTGTGATCATACCAAATATCTTCGGTAATGTCCTCATAAGACAACTCAGCCACAGGCTTAGTTCTGTCCATCTTGATCGTATACGTGATAGGATACGTGACTTGGTCGCTACCCTTAGAGAGATATACTGTGAACTCCGTACCGTCCGTATCTGCGATATCGTGCTCGATAGTAAGACTTCTATAACGAGTCTTGCCAATGTAGTAACCGTCTACTGCGTCAGCCGCATTACCTGTGCCCGTAAGAGCAAACGTAAAGGTCTGAGTTGAGTTAAACCATTGATTTTGCAACTCTTCGTAATTAACATCGACAATCTGCATTTGCGCTTTGTCAATTGTGAAAGTATACTCGAGTTCTTCATCCTCTCCTGCGAAAGAAATAATCTTGTTGGTATGGTCAATATAGAAGAATTCGTCTTCCATCTTGCTCAATTTCAAGTAGTACTCGCCAGGCAAAGTTGCTGTTGCAGCAGCAGTTGCGGTAGCATCAGCGCTTGCTTTCCTCGTGAAAGTCTTGTTTGTATTGTTAATATTAACTGCAACGGAATTTCCGCCTGCCAACGGCGTATAGGTGAAATCGCTCTTCAAGAAATCATTGCCGTTGTAGGTAAACATTGGAGCTATCGTCTTGACGATATCAACGACTTGATAACAATAACCGTCCACCGTCCAATAATTGGTAGGAGCATCAGCCTTGTAAGGACTTACCGTAATTGAATAACTGCCGCGTCTTACATTGGCTTGATTATACAAAACAACGAAGTCGCTGTCGTTAGCCGGCACATTGGGATAATTCTCTGTATAATCGGTTGAGTCACTAGCGTTATTGCCGTCGAACTTGCCAAACTTGATTCCGCCGAGAATGTCGTGTTCATCCTTAGGAGACAAGGTGATTACTTGATCGAATTGATTGAGACTATTTTGCTCAAATGATACCGTGATTTCGGAATACTCGTTGGCGTCAACCAAATTGACGTGTCCCTTCGAGTGTCCGCCGCTAGTGCCCTCGCCGTTGCAAGGACAATGACTCGTATTGAAGTTATCTCCCTCTTTTTTCAACGCGGTTACGTTGGTAGATTTACCGCAGAAAACAACGGCATATTGAGAGAACTCTATTGTTTGGCCGGTACCCTCAACGTCATAACCCATTCCGTCGCCATCGATTGTTGCATTGAAATCCACGAAGATATTGTCAACTTTGGCTTGTGTCTCCGGCGTATTGCCTATTCCGCCCAAAGCCTTTGAGTACTCGGAGTTGGATGGCACAACAGCGGCAACAATTCTCATTGCCGTAGACTTTTTAGAACTAAGACCGCCCTGATTTCTTCTATCAGCCGTAAGTACGTAAGACACGTCGCTGTCGGCTTGAATAAAGATATTGCTACATTCGGAATCATTGGAGAACATCGTACCTGCGATACCTCCTGCCACAGCAATTGCATCTGCGCGTCTATCGCCTCCGCCAATTCCGCTTGTCTTATTTTGCGCGTTGACGTAAATTGTTGCTTCAAAGTTAGAATACTTCGCCGTGATATTGGTAATAGTACCTCCGTTACGACCTGCAATACCGCCAAAATAAGTACGAGCCGCTTCTTTTGGATCTGAACCATTGTCATAACTATTTGTATTCATATTACTTGTGGTATGACTATGTCCGAATTTTCCATTGGCAATCAAATCGCAGTTGGCGATTGTGCCGGAATTGGAGCCGCAGATTATACCTGCAAAATTCTTACCTCTTACCGAGTTATCCGCCGTAACGCTGTGATTAGTTTGAGAATACACAAATGTGATATTCTTAATGGTACCCATATTGTAATCTACAAACATACCATAGTTACGCTTCTTATAGTTATTCTTATCGCAACCAATGTCGGATTGCAACGGATCATCACTATCTCCGTTGGTAAATCCAACTATCTTGGCGCTATTAGTTGACGACGTGTTGGAAAGATTAATCTTACATCCATTGCCGTCAAGCGTTCTGCCTGCCAAAAAGGCCGTCTGCGCGCCTACGTGTCCCCAGTCAAAATTAAGTTCTTCAGCGCTGATGTAACCGTAGTTGACGTTAAAACCTTCTTCGCCTTTGAGGAAAGCCTTCAAGTCGTCTGCACTCGTGATTTCCACCGCGTCTTCCGGAATACTGTCGGCGTCAGGTTTTACGTACGATTGTGGCTTTGCGAATGCGCTAGTGTTAGAAAGTCGAACACTCTCGCCCACGTATCTGTTGTCAATCGACTCGGCGCCCACGGAGAGCAGTACGCCCACCGTGATTGCCAATATCAAAGATATAATACAGATTGTTGATATTACTTTTTTTCTAGCTGTCATAATTTTACGCCTCCTCTTGTGATTGGGCATTGTTGCCGGTGATAATCACCTTGTAATCGCAAACTTGCTCGTAGTCGCCGCCCTTGTCGATATATACCCTTACGGTATACTCGCCGTCTGTGGTGACGTCAACGTCGCTTACGCCGTCCCACGTTACTTGTGCATCAACGAGGTCTTCGCCAAGCATGATTTGCATTTGAGTCTTGTTGTTGAAGAGTACGTCAATACCCTTGAAGTCTCTATCCGTCACGTCTATCGTGATTTCCGAATCTTCTTCTGTCAGCGACATCTTAAGACTTGGCAAGATGACCACAACCTCTGTCTCATAGAGCAAGCTGTCGTCTGCGCCATAGACGTATACCGGACATTCGAATCTCTTATCATCAGATCCACTCTTTGCTTCTTGGTACAGATTCTCAAGATTATCGATGAAATCTGATACGTCAATAGTGACAGGCACGCCGGCTTTGACATAACCTGCTTCGGTCATGAAGTCAAGAGTCCAAGTCATCGTCTTATCTGCGTGTACAACCGAATTGACGCCAACTCCGCCGTAGTAGATATACTTCCAATCGAAGATCATCGACTTACTACCGTCGGCAAGTCCCGTGATTTTGAGCGGAAGTACCGTGACTTCGATGCCGTACAAATTCCATGCGTTGTACTTGCCTTCGTTGATAACTGCGGAAGTGATATACTGTCCGCCCTCAGCGTCAATCGTCACGCCTTTGACTCCGTTGCTAGCGTTTCTGTCCCACTTAACGGTCGCCGGGTATGACAATTCTTCTTTGCCGTTGAAGCCGATTACCGTGATCTCTTCGCCGTCTTGGAAGATGCCCTTTTGAGCGTACTCTATATAATCTGTCTCGATATATCTCAGTCCGTTGCGCTCGATACCGATGATTTCAAACGGAGTAAATTCTACTACGAGTTGTACGTTATACTTATAATTTTCGCCAACCGTTACGTCGACAACGTACTTCGCAGCGCTCTGAACGTCCTTACTCTTCAAGTCAAGAAGATTTACTATCTCCTCATCGCCATCTTTAGTGATTTTCTTAGCTTGCTCGAAGTTATATACGGCAGGCATCTTGCGATAGAAGTTGTCGTTGACTTTTACCTTTGCAACGCCGTCTTCTTTGAGAGCTTCGAGTTTGTCTTTGAAGTCGTATGCGTTGACTACAAAATCTTCGATAGCAAGTTCTTCGTCCTCAAAGGCGATATTGAAGTAATAATTTATATCTTCATTTGTCTCGCTGTCTTTCTCGCCGAAGGTGATATACGCATTGTTAGCCACGTTAGTTCTGCCGGCATCAGTAAGTTGTATATCAATGCCGGTAACTAGCCTCTCCGTTCCGTCGGCAAATACCAACGTTACGTAGTTAGGCAAATCTCTCATTGATTTGACCTGCATATCCTTGACGGATACTACTTCAGACTTGTGCAAGTATACCGTTACTTCGATGCTCTTACTCCAAGCAGTACCTACAAAGACGTACTCTTTATCGCCTTCTTGATTATCTAAATCTTGACAGAACTGTTTGAGAGTCGTTTCGCTGTCTTTGAGCTTCCAAGTTATATTCTGCCAACTGTTCTTCTCCCAGTCATCTCCGTTACGCTTTCTTGCCTGAGTCTCAAACATAGATTCAAGATCTCCGCCAAGATTAGGATTGTAGTAGATATAAGTCTCTTGATTTTCCCAACTTACTACGTCGTCTCCGTTGCCGTTGAGAATATATATACCAAATCCTCTATCGTTGATTCCGCCGGCATTTGAGCCTATTAGTTCGATATTTGCAAGTTTGCCGTCCGTCACGGATACGTTGGCAGTCAAATTAGCCACGTCGGAAATAGGCAAGAATCTTTGTATAATATTGTGCACAATGCTATCCAAAGTTATCAACTTCATAATCGTCGCAAGAGCGCTACCCGCAAACTTAGAAATCAACGGATTAAGAACACCTGACCACAAACTATTATAGAATGCATTCTTTGTCGTATTGTTGTAATCTACGTGTTGATGCTTATGTCCCTCGTTTTCGGTAATGCTTGAGATATCCATATCGTCAAACAAGTCGGTAAGCAACTGGGTAAGCATTGAACTTACGTACGGACCGTCAAGATCTATGCCTACTTTCAAGTCAAGACTGCCGGTAAGCGTAACGTTTACTCCGCGAATGATTTGATCAATCGGTTTAGACGGAGTTTTGGGGTCGTGTTCACCTTTGCATTTTTCTTCGCAAACCCCGTCTTGGCACTCTGCATTGAGACACTTTCCGCAAATTTCGCATTTATGTCTGCACGTGTTTTGCGGCAACTTGCCGTCAGGCGTTTCAATAACGTTACCGCTAGTACCAAAGATAAGGTTATTTAACAAATCGACCAACTTGCTCTTGAGATCCAAGTCTATAGCCACGTCAATCATCTCGCCTGAATAGCTCAATATACTGAATATATGCTTTGTACCCTTGATTTTTATTTTCTGTTTATCAAAGTCAATACAGCCGTATACCCAAGCCTTATCATCAGCGCTCGTCCAACCTTCGTAGATGGCAAGGACGACAGACTTATACGGAGCTTGTAAACCGTTGCTAAACGTCTCCGGAGGTCCGACACTCTTTGCCTTGCTGTTGCGAATAACTATTCTGGATTTATTCTCGTGCGAAGGATTATCTACGTTGTTGTTGTAGATGTCAATAGTCAAATTGAGTCGCTCTGATATGAGAATGCTGTCGACAAGCATTCCTGCGTCGATTGCATTGTATATGCCGTATTCTCTATCTTCGCCGTCAGCTACTTTTTGATCTTCGCTCTCTCTAATAGCATTGACTGCGTCTTTGATACTGGTTTCATTATCGCTTTCTTTTTTGAGCGACAACTTGAGACCAATGTTTGCGACCTCTCCAAAGCCAAGCGTAGCATTGACCTTGCCGTCAAATCCAAGCTCAGCATTGAGACTTACGTCAAATCCGAGGTCCTTAGCAAGGATTCTCATTATCATCGTCACAAAGTAGCTGTTGACTGCAACGCCTACGGAGTCGCTGTCGATTTCTATACCCGATTCATAAGCTGAATTAAATACTTCTCCTGCAACTTCGTTATAACTGCCCTCTGTCAATACTTCTGCGCCAAGCAAACCTCTCAACTTTTGGAAGAGATTTACATTCGTCAAACAGAACTTCATAAAGCCAAGTCCAGTCAAGTCGACGTAAGTGTCGGAATTGTCGTTGTATGCAGAAATCAATACGTCGCCGTCAGGAGTTATAAGCTCAAGAAGCACGTTGCCATTGAAATTAAATCTACCGCTTGCGGTCTTTTCTTCATCGTATTTAGCCGCTAAACGAATTGTAAACTCGCCGTTGTATTTGCTAAAATCAAGGTTGATTGGCATCTTGAGATAGGTGTCTTGTTCGGCAAGCGTCATAATATTGTTGATCATCGGAGTCAAGTTGATTGCCGTATTGATAGTAGACATGTCAAGTTTCATAGTAACGTCCATGTCACTCATCACTCCAAGCGCAAAATTCTTGATTATCGTCTCAATGTCGCTGCCATAGTCTCTCGTATTACCTATGCTGTCCATGACGTACTGTCTTGAGATTTTAGACTTGCCAATCAAGAACTCTTCTGCTCTAAAGGTCAAGATATCCATTGCCTGTACTTCAACGTACTTAATACCGCCCTTGTAAAGTCCAATAACGACTTTTCCGGAGAATGGCCAATTAATTTCCTCTTCTTCCTCAGAAGACTCGCCTTCGGACTCTTCTTCAGAGTCTTTCTTGGTAAGACTCAATATTTTGTTAAAGAAATCATTGTTGAGCACGACTGTGACATCATCGCCGCTCATCTCTATGAATTTTTCAAAACCAACAAGTTTCAAGATGCTGGTAATTACGTTTTGAATCGACGGCGTGAGTATTACGTCTCCGCTCTCGGCTACGCTTGCGGTAAGGATTACTGCGGCAGCTTCTTCCGGACTAAACTGAGTACCCAAGAAACCGTCGATTGCATTAGTTACCAACTCAACAAGTTGAGATACGTATCCCTTTAAATCAAAATCAATAGCGACGTTGATTCCGCCTTCGGCAAAACCCTTTACGCCGTCTGCCAACGCCTTAACGTAAATCTTTCCGTCAAGATAGTTGGCTCTTACGAGCTCGTTTTCTCCCGAGCGTAATACTATATTGATATAATTATTATCTTCTTTGCCTCTATCAAGGTTGGGATCAAGAGAAACTCTGATATCCAACATATAATTTGAGTGAGCTTTGAGTACCAATATTCCCTCGCCAAACAAAGGCTGAGGCAACTTGATCTTGTTTTCCTCTCCTGTCTTTACTTCTCCGTTACCTTCTTCCGCTGGATTAAGCACGTCAATCAACGCCATTACGTTGTCAATAAATGCGCCTAGGTCAAAAGGATTGCTTCCCGTGTCGATTGCAAGCGAAAGATCAGCATTGAGATTGCCGAGCGTCAAAGACTGGTATTCTTTAAGACCGTCGGGAATATCAAGTTTCAACGCCGTGCTTGAGAAAGTAATTGCGTTATCAATACCCAAAAGCGTCTGCTTATAAGTCTCGCTCGTTGGGTCATTGTCGAATAGCTCAAGTTTGAAATCCGTCAAAATCTTTTTGTCGACGGTCGCATTGAGTTTTCCGTTGATAGCCGGTACCATAGACAATAATTCGCTGACAAACGAAAGATCAAAATTAAGATCCGGAACAACCGTACTAATCAGTCCGCCCGGCTTAACGATATTGTCAATCATTGTAAGTAAGCCTTGAAGGTCAAGTCCGATTTCAAACTTCTCTACGCCGTTGGTCTCTTCATACTTAATAGCTTCATACGGCGTAAGTCCGCTCAAAAGCAAATCCAATGCCGTTGGAATAACGGCGGCTATTTTGTCGTCTAGCACGTCGTTAATAATTCCAGATATCTTGTCGGGAAGTTTATTGACTATAGATGCCAAATAGTTGGCGTCGATTTCAGCCACGTTGTAGATTACGTTGTTTTTCGACTCTTTGTCTTCCAACTCTAAAAATAATTTGGAATCAATAATATAGAAAGCAAACGCCGTCTTGGCTGTACCTTCCGGTTTGAATAATGCCGATACTTCAATATCGTTGTCAGAAAGGTTACCCTTGAGCAACAAATCGTATCTCTTGCCTCTTACCGTTACCGTTCCTTTAAAATTCAAAGATAAGTACTGGCTGGGCATAGACTCGACCATATATTCCACCGCGCTTTTAAGGTCGTTGGTATAATAAGGTCTAGGCTTTGGCTTTGTGCCTCCCGGGTCTCCTGATTGTATGGGGTCTCCTGATTGTATCGGTTCTCCTGATTGTATTGGATTGCCTGATTGTATCGGATTGCCGCTTGGAGTACTCTCCGTCGGTTTTTTCTTACACGCTACCAATGCCATAGATAGAGTAAACGCTACTATTAGCGTCACGACTATCAACACAAATAATTTCTTTTTGCGCATAATTTCTCCTCCTTATATATCTGCAATGTTTGCGTCGCCTTTGTCACTACTAGCTCCCACACTATAGTGTGCGACAAAATGCAAATTAGTGCATATTCGTGCAATTACATTATCATATACGAACCTTAAAAGTTTATTAAAATTTGAATTTTTTTAAGTAAAATTTACATTTTTTACGTTTAAACCTTAAATTTACCTTAAAGTTTGTTTGAATTTTAGAAAAATTTCCCAAAATCATAAGTTTAATTGGGAAAGAATCTTCTATTGAAAGAGTTTTCGATTGTTAATAAGTTCACAATGTTTTATTCATACTTAGTGCGAGCAACCGCGCTTTCCCAGCCAAGCAAAAGCTCGTAGCGACGCGACGCGTCCATGGTAGGTTCAAATTTTTTGCCTTTGCTGATTTGAGCCTTGAGCTCGTCAATATCTTTCCAGACTCCCACGCAAAGTCCTGCAAGATAGCATACTCCAAGCGCAGTCGTCTCTACGACCGCAGGACGCAAAACGTCGGCTTGCAGTAAGTCTGCTTGGAAATTCATAAGTATATCCGACACGCTTGCTCCGCCGTCCACTGCAAGCGAAGAGATCTTTTTGTCAATATCGCTTTCCATTGCGTGAACTACGTCAAATACCTGATATGCTATCGACTCCAACGCGGCGCGGACAAAATGTTCTTTTTTCGCGCCTCGTGTAAGCCCCACTACCGTTCCTCTTGCGTTGGCGTCCCAATGCGGAGCTCCAAGACCTACGAACGCGGGTACGATATATACTCCGTTGGTATCCGCAACCGTTGCCGACAGTTCGTCGGCTTCTCTTGCAGAGGATATAAGTCGCAGTTCGTCTCTCAGCCATTGCAATACAGCCCCGCCTACGAATACGCTGCCCTCAAGCACGTATTGCGGTCTGCCGTCTTGCATGCTCGCCGCCAAAGTTGTAATAAGTCCGCGCTTGGATACGACAAACTCGCTGCCGGTATTCATCAACGTAAAGCAACCTGTGCCGTACGTATTCTTGACGCTTCCCTTTTGCACGCAGAGATGACCGAATAACGCCGACTGTTGATCGCCGGCGACTCCGCAGATTGGTATTTCTGCGCCTGCAACCGCTTTGTCGCAGACTCCGTAATTGTATGACGAGGGATATACGCTTGGCAAAACGTTTTTGGGTATGCCAAAGAGTTTGAGCAAATCTTCGTCCCATTCAAGCGTCTTGATATTAAACATCATTGTTCTTGAAGCGTTGGTATAATCGGTGGCGTGAATTTTCCCGCCGGAAAGTCTCCACATGAGATAAGTGTCTACAGTGCCAAAGAGAAGCTGACCTTGCTCGGCTTTCTCCCTTGCGCCCTTTACGTTGTCAAGTATCCACTTGAGTTTAGTCGCCGAAAAATACGCGTCGACAGTCAATCCAGTCTTTGCGTATATCATTTCGTCATAGCCCTTTGCTTTCAAGCCGTCGCAAAAGTCCGCCGTGCGTCTGCATTGCCATACGATTGCATTGTATATTGGCTTGCCTGTCGACTTGTCCCACACGATAGCCGTTTCGCGTTGATTGGTAATGCCAATAGCGGATACGTCGCTAAGCGATACTCCGCTCTTGCTTATCGCTTGTTTAAAAACTTCGAGCTGAGAGTTCCAAATATCCTCGGGGTCGTGTTCTACCCAACCTGCGCGCGGATATATCTGTTTGAACTCCTTTTGCGCAACTCCGACAATCTTGCCCTTATCGTCAAAGACTATCGCCCTTGACGACGTTGTGCCTTGGTCCAATGATACTATGTATTTTTTAGCGTTGTTTTGATACTGATTTTGTTGCAACAAAGTCTACCCCCAATCCCAATACGTCTTTGACTATTACTTGCCCAATCTCTACGGGCGCAGGCACGGATATATTATCCAACAGTTTGAGCGCGTCAAACATTTTGTCCTTCGGTATCGAGTCGCTCGTCTTGACGCTGACCATATTGATCTCTCCGCCGTCAACCGCCGCAACGGAAGTGACCACGCGCTTTGGACAAGTCACTTCGTCCTTCGCATACTTCGCTCCCCTCGGACAGGTGTTGCCTGTAACGATTATATTTTTCTTGTCGCTGTCGTCGACTTGCAGGTGACAGCCCATCGGACAACAAATACATATCAATTCTTTCATATTTTCCTCTCTATCAGTCTTTGAGACACAACGTCAACTTTTCGCCGCTCTGTATTTTCTTGATTTGCTCGGCGGTCAATATTATCGACTCCATTTCGCCCGGAGTGACGATTTGTTTTTTCTTGGACAAAATCTCTTCGCCGTCCAACACGGCAACAAGTCTTTTGTTCTTGAATACGTTTGCTACGCGCATCTTGAGTTGCAATTTGTCAAGACTTGCGGTCTTAGACAAATAATGCGGTACGACGTATCGCACTCCGTCCGCGCCGACTATACTGACCTTGGCTTCGGACTTCGCTCCGTCCTTAATATACTTAGCCGCGCTTGCTCCTGCGTCCTCGCTCTCTTTGCTTACAAAGTCCACAAGGTCGTGCACGTGAAGTACGTTGCCGCATTCAAAAATTCCCTCGACGGACGTCATCATGCTCTCGTCTACGATTGCTCCGCCCGTGATCGGCGAAACCTTTACTCCCGCCTTTTCGGCAAGTTCCTTTTCAGGCACGAGACCTATACTCAACAACAACGTGTCGCACTTAATTTCTTGCGCCGTCGACATGATGGGATTGAGCCTTTCGTCAACTTGCGCAATGACAACGCTGCTTACTCTGCCCTCGCCCTTGATGTCCACAACCGTGTGTGAAAACAAAAGCGGTATATCGAAATCCTTAAGACATTGCACTATATTTCTGTTGAGCCCCGACGAATACGGCATAAGCTCTACGACCGCCTTGACCTTTGCGCCTTCAAAAGTCATTCGTCTTGCCATAATAAGACCAATATCGCCGCTTCCCAATATCACAACTTCTTTGCCGGGCATATATCCGTCAATGTTGATAAGCTTCTGCGCCGTACCGGCTGAGAAGATACCTGCGCACCTGCTGCCTGCAACATTGATACCGCCGCGCGGACGCTCTCTGCAACCGCACGCTACTATTATCGCCTTAGCTGCATACTTGATAAGTCCGTCGGCTTCGTTGACTGCCGTCACTATCTTGTCGTTAGAAATCGAAAGTACCGTAGTGTCAAGCTTATATTCGATATTTCTCTTTTGAACTTCGACAATATATCTTTGAGCGTACTCGGGTCCCGTCAACTCTTCTTTGAACGTGTGCAGTCCAAAGCCGTTGTGTATACATTGATTGAGGATACCGCCAAGTTCGCTCTGTCTCTCCAATATAACTATGTCGCGCTCGCCTGCGTCATACGCGCTCTTTGCCGCCGCAAGTCCGGCAGGTCCGCCGCCTATAATCACAAGATTTTTGTTTATCATACGTACCCCCTATTTGCGTCCTTTGGCTTTGCCGAAAACTATCTTCCCGCCGTCACATTTTTCCACTTCGTCAAATGCAATGCCGCGCTCTCTCGCGAGTATGTCCATAACTCTTTCCATACAAAAACCGCTTTGGCATTTGCCCATTCCCGCGCGAGTGCGGAGTTTAACTCCGTCTACGTCCTTTGCGCCTACGGGTCTGTTGATAGCGTCGACTATCTCTCCCTCTGTAACGACTTCGCACTTGCATATTATTTTGCCGTACAACGGATTGTTCTTAATAAGTTCTGCCCTTTCCTCGTCGCTCATGGTCGCAAAATGCGGTATGCCTTTGCGCGTTTCGACAAAACCGTCTTTCTTGTCAAGCGAAAGTATATTCGCAACTTCAGTCGCGACGTGCACGCCTATTGCGGGAGCAGAAGTCAAGCCGGGCGATTCTATACCTGCCACGTTGTAGAAACCTTTTTGAGAGCTTTCGCCTATGATAAAATCTCCGCTCACGCTGTGCGCTCTCAAACCGCTGAACTGTGTAATAACCAATCTCTTGTTGAGACACGGCACGCTGACAAGCGACTTTGAATATACCTCTCCAAGTCCGTCGTAAGTAGTATATAATCCTTCTTTGTCCTCAACATCGCTCGCAGTAGGTCCCGTGATGATATTGCCGTGCGTAGTCGGCGCGACCAATACGCCTTTGCCCATCTTGCTAGGCATTTGGAATATAGTCCTTTTCGCCAAGTTAGTACACGACTTGTCATATAGCATATACTCGCCCTTTCTTGCGACTATCTCTATCTTTTCTTTGCATACCATATTGTTGATATCGTCTGCGTGAACGCCTGCGCAATTTATCACTACGTCCGCCGTATAACTTGAGCCATCGCTTGCGCGCACTTTCCATTTATCTTTATCTTTTGATATGCTGCATACTTCTTTTTTGAACAGGAATTGGCAGCCGTTGACTGCGGCATTCTCCGCATAGGCAATGCACATCTCGTAAGGGCTGACGATACCCGAAGTCTTTGCGTACAACGCGCCTACTACCTTGTCGCTGATATTGGGTTCAAGCTCTCGTGCCTTTTCGCCGTCAAGCAATTCGAGTCCCTCCACGCCGTTGGATATACCTCTGTCATAAAGGTCTTTGAGTCCGCCCAGTTCGTCTTTGTCAAAACACAGCACCAACGCGCCGTTACGCTTAAACGGAAAGTCAAGCTTTTTTGCAAGTTCGTCAAACATAGCGTTGCCAAGCAAATTAAATTTAGCTTTCAACGTGTTGGGTTTTGCGTCAAATCCTGCGTGAACTATACCCGAGTTTGCCTTTGTAGTGCCTTGACTTACGTCTGAGCGCCTTTCAAGAAGAGTGACCTTTGCTTGATAACGGCAAAGTTCTCTTGCAACCGCGCAACCGATAATTCCACCGCCTATGATGATAATGTCTTTCATAATCCCTCTTTTATTAAATCATTGCGATTTGCTTATACCAAATTATACCACACAAAAAAAGCATTTTCAATAGCAAAATTCATTTTTCAACACATTTAAAATTATTTGTATGCAAACCGCAAAAAACAGTTTATGATTTGCTACGCCGTTCGCGTAAAGAGTCGATGATTAGGTGACGCGAGCAAAATTGCGTATGCGATTTTTGCGATAAGCAGGATAGGTATTGTCGGCGTAGCAGAGCTACGTTGGCGATGCGTAGACGAACTTAGCGCGCAAATCGGTAGCAAGATTGCCGTGAGAACTTAATCAGAGACTCTTAATATGCTCCGCGGGCGCAATCTTTCGCACGGGCAGAGCGCATAGCATTGATACGCAATATATCAACAGCGTAATGCCAAATACAATGCCCACCGTGTATCCCCACGGTATTACAAAGTCAAAGTGCCATGCGCCTATGAATCCGCCGAATAGCGACAGCAAAGGCGATGTCGTCAATGCGCCAACAAACGCGCCGATGATACTGCCAATTGCGCCTAGTATAATCATAGCAACGGCGATCTGCGACATTATGCCAGCCGTGGTATATCCCAACGCTTTGTATATCGCGTAATTGCGACGTTCTCGCAAAAGTTTAAGTCTTACAAGCATTACCAACAACAAAGCGATAACTATTGCCGTGATTGAGAAGAACACGCTCATTACCGCATCCGCCGCCGTACCTACGATATCGAGTATCGAGCTTTGAATCCTATGTTCTCCCGACTCAAAACCGTTCAACTGCACCGGTCCGCCTGCAACTTGTCTCAACACGTAATTAATCTCGCTAAAGGTCGGCATTTTACCTTTTTCAAAGTATAACAAGTGCGTAGCTTTATGCCAATACTCATCCAAGTCGTACAGTTCGTCTAAAATATCAAGATAACCCATAAATCTTGCATTGTCGAGTATGTTTTGGAATGAGCCTACTATGACAAGACTTTTGTCGCTCTTTTGCGCGTCCATAGCCATATTTAAGATAATAGTATCTCCTATATTCCATCCTTTGCTCTTCGCATACGACTCTTCGATAAGAATTTCATTTGCGTATTTGGGATATCTTCCCTTATACAAAAAGTTAGTGCGCATATGGTCAAAGTTTTCGTATACTAATCCGTAGGCGTAATCGCCGTCTATATTGCCCGACGCTCTTGCGATAACTACGTCGGCTTCAAAGCCGTCCATTTTGCTTATAGCGTCATAGTACGGCGAAGAGTCTTCGTAATAAAATCCTATATAATAATCTGCCTTTTCTATACCGGACATATTTATTATTGCGGTTTGGTCTACTTTGAGATTGTAATATACTACGCTGACGAAAGAACAAAGCAATGACATAATAAGTATTATAACCACGACCATAACGCTTCTGTGAGTTTCGCCCACCACACTTTTAACGCCCAAATGCGCATTGACGGATATTTTAGACGACGACAGCGGCGCGCGGTTTTTCTTGAAAGAGTGAGTCTCCAAATTACTGCGCATTGCAGAAAGCGGAGTGATTTTTTTAACTCTTACAGTCGCCAGATAAACTACGGAAGCAACCACGGCTACTACCAACAAGATTGCAATGAATATTGCGCCTACGTTGACGCCTATTGCTTTTGAACAGTCCAGTCTTGCCATATTGGTAATTATGTGTACAAAGGTAGGCATAAGCCCAATGCCCAAACACGTTCCAACAAGTATACATACTCCGTTTATAACAGAATATATCGCCAAATAGCTCAACCTAAGTTGCAACGTGGTATATCCCAACGCTTTCCATACTCCGAGATTACGTACCTCGTCAAGTACGTTAGAACGCACCAAAAATGCAATTACTATTGCGACTATTATCGCCACTATTATTGCAAATGCCGTCATTGCCGTGCCAAGTAATAAAATAAATCCTCTGGTGCCAGTCTTAAAGTCTTCTCTCATTGAATAACTAAAATCAATTATGGGCGCAGTAGGATCTTTGGCAAGCCTTTCCTCGTTATATTGAGTCAACGCATTAATCAAGACGTTTCGTATCTCATACTGAGCTTGCGTGTTTGCTTTTTCGCTAGTTAGGTTAAATTCGATATTGATATTGTATTCGTAGGTTATGTCTTCGTCTTCAAGCGAAAGCTTAGCTATCTCTTGGTATAAGTCTCCGTCGACGTAAAAGTTGCCGGTATAATAAATTCTTGACATATCGTCGTATATTCCGGCAACGTAACCTTTATATTCCTTTCCATTGTTGATAAATGTGAATTCATCGCCTACGTCTACTAGACTTGTCTCTATAAAGTTACCCGTTAAATAAATTCTATACCCATCTTTCTTAACGCAATTACGTAAGTGCGGTTTATAATTATTACTTTCGTCGTCGATATTCATCGCAACCCACGAATTGAAAAACGTGTAGCTAGTTTTGTCATTGGGATTAAAAAATATCCTCAATTGATTTTCGCGATCTTCGTTTCCTTGGGAATTTAAATAATAAATGGGCTGTACATCATAATTCTTTACGTCTTCTCTATTGTCGAGAATATTCTTAAACAACGGCAGAGTTTCGCCGTCGATACTTTCAAACACGCTTATCCAACAGTCGGGCGAATTTGAAAGTATACGCGCATTGGTATATAAGCCGTCCATGCCCAGACAAATGGAAAGTCCAATTATCATCATAAATACAGACAGTATGATAAACAATCCTGTGATAAAAAAGCCTATCTTGCCTTTGTGAAAATGAGATTTAATAATACTCCGCATATTACCACCCCATTTCGTCGAGAAAGGCTTTGAGTGTGTCTAATCTTTCTTTCTCTTGCTCGGCGTCGTAATTGCCAAGTTTTATTTCATTGAGTATCACTCCGTCTTTGAGATAAAGTACTCTATTGCCCCTTATTGCGCTACGCATATCGTGCGTAACCATCAAAATGCTCTTGCCGTCTAGATGTAACTTATTCATGATATCTAGTACGGCAATTGAATTTGCCGAATTAAGCGCGCCCGTAGGCTCGTCGGCAAAGATAACTTTTGGCTCGTTGATAATAGCTCTTACAAGCCCCACTCTTTGCAACTCTCCGCCCGACATTTGCGAGGGGAACTTATTGAACATCTCTTTGTCAATGCCAACTTGTTGAAATCTTTCGCAAGCCTCTTGATATACTTGCTTTCTATTACGCCCCGAAAGATAGCCGGCTGCAAGTACGTTGTCCATAATAGACATATTGTCATTGAGAAATACTTCTTGAAAAATAAATCCGCAATTTGCTCTTCTAAACTTTGCAAGGCGATCATTAGAAAAATCGGTAATGGTTTGTCCGTCGAAAATTATTTTGCCAAGCGTTGGTCTATCCATACCCGATAAGGCGTACAAGAGCGTGGACTTGCCCGAACCGCTGTTGCCCATAATTACCGTAAAATCTCCTTGGGCGATATCAATGTCGAGATTGTTGAGTACGTGCTGTTGAACGCCGCCTATGGAAAAGGTCTTGCACAGACCTTGCGTACGAATAACGAATTTGTCATCTAAATTTTGCATATTCACTCCTTTGACTTTCGTCATTCTCATTTTAAATCAACATTATATTAAAATATTTGTCGTCAATCTTTCTTTTCTTAATTATTTCTTAATTGCACTTCGGCAAGGCTATTTCCACTACAAAACCGTTGTCGTTACGGCAAGTCATTTCGCCGCCCATACGCTCAACAAGCTTACGGCAGATATGCAATCCCAAGCCTTGCCCCAATTTCTCCGCAGTCTTCTCTCCTCTGTAGAATCTATCCATGACGTAGCTCAACTGCTCGGGCGGAACGCCGTTGCCGCTGTCGCGTATGCAAGTAATCAGTTTTCCGTCGCGCTCCGACATTCCGACTGTAATATCGGTATCTGCGTACTTATAAGAATTGGCAATAATATTGTCAATGACTTGCCCCATACGTATTTTATCGTAAAGCACATGGCAATCGGGCGGCGTGTCGATATGCGCTCTGCCGTTGTAATCGCAAGCAGCTATCATTTGAGCAAACTCCTTACTTGAATGACGCGTGAGATAAATATTCAACCGTCCTTCTTCTTCAAGCGTCGCGTGATAGAAATCATTGACCAAATTATCTATCGTGTTTGCCTTATCGAGTATTACCGCAAAATCTTCGTTGCTATCGACTGCGTATCCACATTCTGCAATTGCCCTTATGCTTGAAAGCGGCGTCTTAATCTCGTGTCCTATCTCCTGCATAAGTCTGCGCTTATCAACCACAGATTTTTGCTCTGCAAGGCGACTTTCCTTGAGATTGTTGCGCATAATGTCAAAGGCTTCGCCAAACGCTCCAAAAGTATTATATCTATCAAGAGTCAATGGAAAATCAAGATTGCCCTTTGCAACTTCGCCCGAAAAGGCTTTTAATTTTTCAAAAGGCTTAACAGTGCGCCTAAATAAAAGGTATATACACAGCGCAACGGTAACCGCCATAATAGCAAAACTTATACCTAAAAATATCAAAATACTATTGCGCATATTTTCAAATCGCTTTTGCGCATTGATGTAAAATACGACTTTGCAATCTTTGTAATCCATGATTATATCGCCATTTCCGGTGGACTTGCTTATCCTTGCGTCGTACGATAAATCTTGCGTGTCAACGGTTGAATACAATACCTTTCCGTCTTTGTCAAAAAGCGTGTAATCATATACCTTTTGCTTAGGCTCTTGTCCGCTGTCCAAACCTTGCAGAACTTCGTTGATATAGACGTTGTCTACCCTTTGATACTCAAAGCTTGCGCCTACGCAAATACAAACCGTCGTCAAAATTACAAACATCGCAACGGTGCAAATAATTATTTTCTTCATATTATCCTCTTTTGATATCTATCCAAAATAATCTCAATAAAAAACAAATTTGAGATTGTCGATAGATTACTAAATAAATTTATAACCAATTCCCCACAATGTGACGATATACTCGTTGGGACGGCGTTCTAACCTCTCTCTTATGCGACGTATATGCACGTTGAGAGTATTGTCGGTATAATATCCCTCTCCCCAAACGGCGCGTATTATATCGTCTTTATCAAGCGCTTTTCCTCTGTTGGAAAAAAGGTAATAAAAGAGCCTAAACTCCATATTCTTGAGCCTGATCTCCTCTCCGTCGCGAGTGAGCGTCATTGCGTTTTTGTCGACAACGAGGTCTCTGTATTGCTCTACGGGATTTTCTTTCTCCAACAACTTTTTAACTTTGCACAACAATACTTTCAATGAAAAAGGTTTGACTATATAGTCGTCTGCTCCCAAGTAATATCCCTTGAGCATATCGCGTTCTTCTCCCCTTGCCGAAATAAGAAGTACCTTTGAATTAGGACAACGCGCTCTTATCTTTTCAATCAAATCATATCCGCTGACTGCGCCGAGATTGATATCAAGCAAAACGACTTTAACGTCGCAAGGAATATTATCTATAAAATTTGCGTCGTATTCCGCCCTCGCGGACAAACCGTACATAGCAAAGTATTTTGCTATCGCATCCGCAAGCTCTTTTTCGTCGTCGATTATCCAAATATCCTGCATAATTTCTCCTGTGGCACTGCCAATATAATAAG
>CAMWQA010000018.1 GCA_947176265.1 uncultured Clostridia bacterium
TCAATACAGTAATATATATTATATATGACAAATATTGAGAGGAAATGACCGTTCGATGAGATTAGATAAATTTTTGAAGGTATCCAGGATAATAAAGCGCAGAACAGTCGCCAACGACGCTTGCGACAGCGGAAGAGCGCAAATTAACGGACGTCAAGCAAAAGCCGGCACGCAAGTCAAAGTGGGAGACGTAATCACTTTGTTTTTTGGAGATAAGGAATTTTCTTTTAAAATATTGCAAGTAAATGAAAACGCTAAAAAACAAGAATGCAGCGATATGTACGAGGTCATAAGCGATGAAGTTTGACGTAATACTCGCATGCGGCGGAATGGGCAAAAGATGCGGTCTTGGATACAACAAATTATTGCTGGGCGTGGGCGGTACTCCCCTGCTGGAAAAAACTCTCGACTGCTTTTGCCATAATGATATTGATAAAATAATTATTGCCTACAACAAAAACGACAAGTCTGCCATTGAAGAAATAACAAAAGGCAGAGATAATATAATCCTCTGCGAAGGCGGCGCAAGTAGATCTCAATCTATATCCAACGCGCTCAAATGCGTGGAAGACGATTGCGACTTTGTAATAATCCACGACGGCGCAAGATGCTTTTTGCCAAAAGACTGTCTCGAGCGCGGTATGCAAGACGCAATAGAATACGGCAACAGCGTACTGTACATTGACAGCGTGGATTCTCTGCGCATAGTCGATGGCGAAAGTTCAAGCGTGATAGACCGCTCTAAGATAATTCGTATACAAACTCCGCAGATATTCAAAAGTGATGAAATAATAAAGGCTTACGCTTTGGCAAAAGGCAAAGATTTCTCCGACGACGCTACACTTTATGAGGTGTATATCAAAAAGCCAGTTCATTTGACTTACGGCAGCGAAGAAAATATAAAAATTACCACTCCGTCTGATTGCAAAAATCTCAACGGCGGACTTTTAATTGGCAACGGTTGGGACACGCATAGATTGGACGTGGGCAGAAAGCTTATATTGGGCGGAGTGCAAATACCTCACGACAAGGGACTCATTGCGCACAGCGACGGCGACGTGCTCATACACGCAATTATGGACGCGATACTCTCCGCAATGCATGAGAGAGATATTGGCGTGCTCTTCCCCGATACGGATAATAAATATAAAGATATAAGCAGCGTAAAATTGCTGCAAGCAGTGCTTAAACTAGCGGACTCAAAAGGACTTGCCGTCAAGTCTGTAAGCGCGGTAATTATGGCGCAAAAGCCAAAACTGTCTCCGCATATTCCTACTATTCAAAATAACCTTGCAAAGATAATTGGCATTGAAGAAAACTGCGTAAGCATATCGGCAACAACTACCGAAAAGCTTGGCATGACAGGACGCGAAGAAGGCATTAGCGTAAGCAGCGTAGCGGCGCTTTATCAAAAATGAATTAAATTATCTTCTTTTATTCTTTCTCTTTTTCTTTCTCGGTCTTGAAGTTTGGTATCCATATCCATTTGTCTTTGCGCTTGATGCCGCAACGGCTTTTTTGCTTTTTGCAATATTTGCGTTGAGACTGATAGTCTCCACCATATCCTTTACCATTATTATAGAGATAAATGTCGCAAATGCTGACAGCATTAAAATTAAAAGCAACGTAAGAACAAATCCTGAAGTTATTCCGTTAGAAGGAGATTTGAGCTGAGTGCAGACTATAACTACTCCCGCCCAAACAAAAATCATCGACGGGATATACAGCGTAATAAATTTGGGCCAATCTGATTTAGGATAAGCAGCCTCTAATATCGGGCGTATTGCCGCTACGCATAATCCAAAGAAAGCTATTACTAAAGCTACTATGCCGAAAATAATAAAAAACTTGTTGCCTATGGGAGTGATTATATCCGTAGGATCGGCAGGATTGACGTATATAGTTATTACTTCGCCTACTTCATAAGGCGGCGGACTAACTGACGTTCTACTCTCCAGTTCGTATTCCTTTTCTTCAAACGTGTATTTATATACGGGATAAGGCAAAGTGCCGCCGTCGTGCGAATATCGCCATTCATATTTTACTACTGTAGCTTGGGTGGCAACGTAGCTTTTATCGCGAAAGAGCTCGGGCTTTGCGCCGTAAATTATTACGAAAATACCTACGCCTAAAATCAATATAAAAAGTATCAGCGGAAAAATTGATCCGCGAATTGTTTTACGCAGATTGGTTTTTCTCTTCTCTGCTTCAAGAATTTCTTTCTCTTCTTGAGTTTGTTCTTCCTTGATTAAATCTTCGTCGTCAGGAGATTTGAAATAAGTTGCCTTTCCCATAAATTTCACTGCTGAGATTCTTGCGAATCCATTGCTTCTTGTTTCTCTTTTTGGAAGTCTTTGATTGCCTTAATATATTTCTTAATTAAAATCACTTCGGAAAATACGAGTACGGCTGTGACGCATAGACCTATAAAGGTCAAGACTAGCGCGGGAAAGATTTTTGCGTTTTCCAGCATAAAACTTGCGACAAGATACTTTGCCGAACATATAAATACGAATAGCGCAATGACGGCAACGACAATTATCCCCGCCCAAGCCAATACGCTAAAAGGCGTGATATAGAGCCATTGATATAATTTCATATCCTTTTTTGCTTTGTCTGTATTCTTGTCTGCCATACGTCTAGTGTAACATAGAATTTTTGTTTTGGGAAGTGATTATCTTAAATTTAAGCGGTATCGCTAGAATAAGTATCCCACATCGTTTGGCGAAAAGGGAGTGGCGTAAGAATTTTACGAGTAAAATGGCGTAGCATACGACAAAAACGAATGCAGACGTACTGTATGTACGTCAAGTGAGTTTGAGGAAGTAGGATGCGTCATTTTGCCATACAATATTGCGACACCTACCTTTGAGCCAAACAAATTAAAACTTTGGAATAATAAAGTGGAACGCTATTGCCACTACTACCGCAAATACGAACAATCCGCCTACGATTGCAAAATTCTCTTTGATATGCTTATTTGACTTAAAGAGAAATGCTATGCCGAGTCCTGCGTTGACGATAAGACCGCCGAGGCACGAGCCGAATGAAACCGTTCCGTCCAAAAAAAGTTCTGTGATAATTACGCTAGACGCGCAATTGGGGATAAGACCAACCAATGTGACTATTATAGGTTGCAATACTCCGCTCTTGGACATAAACGTCGCAAGCCGTTCTTCGCCCACGTAATATACTATAACTCCCATTACAATATTGATAATAAGTATATACGCCAAAATCTTGAGCGTGTGCAACAGCGGATGAACGAGATACTTTTTGACGTTGCTCTCTTTGCCGTCGTCAATATGATGACCGCAACAGCCTTTGTGTATATCTACTTCATCGTCTTCTTCATTATCTTTGCGATTATGCTCATGCGTTTCGTCTTCATGCGCGTGGTCGCGGTCTTCGTGAAGATGCTCGTCCTCTTCGTTATGTTCTTCAAGCGTATGGATATGTTCGTGCGACGCTTCTATATCCGTCTCGCGCTTTGGAGATTGCTTTCTACCTGCAAATCTGAAGGCTAAATCTATCGCGTACCCTACGATTAACGCAAAAACGAACTTGGAGATAATAAGAGCAAGCAATTTGAGCCAGACTCCTTGCTCGTTGATATGCGAAAAAAGTATTGGTAAAGCCTCGTCGGAAGTAGCGATAAATACCGCAAGTAATGCGCCGATAGTAATTTGACGGCGGGAATACAAATCTGACGAGAGTACGGAAAAGCCGCATTGCGGAACTATGCCAAAACCCGCGCCCACTGCTACTGCGTAGCTCGATTTGAGTTTTGAGTTCATTTTGACAGCGACTTTCTGCTCTACTAGCTCGATAAGTATATAGAATACCAACAGTATCCAAGAGAGTTTAAGAGTATCTAAAAACGCGTCAAGCAATACGTCCCACATAGTCAAGTCCTTTTACGCTGCGTTTTGACTTGACGTATTTGTATTTGTCGGAGGAAGCGAGATAACTATAGTAATTATCGCGCCTTGTCTGTATATTTTATTTACAGGGTCAATTATATCGTCTACGTCTCCAAGAATTCTATATCTTCTTATTTTCGCCTTGCCGTTGTCCTCTCTATCCACTCTGTTGACGTAATCCGTAAGCGCTTCTCTAATCTTATCGGTAGACATATTCTCGCCCAACATAACGCAGAACGACATACCGTCAAGTGTGTTTCCGCTCTTGTCAATATATTCAAAGACGTAGCTCATCTCCGCGACTGCGCTCATACCTTGAGCGGCATCTCCGTCAATATATAAATCAAATGTGCGAATATACGTGCTCGTATTGCCCAATATGCTCGTCTTTGTAAATTCAAGTTGCATCTTATAGTTGTCGTAATAATTATACTGATTTTTAGCGACGTATTGAGAATACTGATCGGAATTATAGTTGTCTACTTCCGACCTCTCGTAGTCGGTAAACAAGAAGTATTTTCCGTTGACGTATTCGTAATAATCCCTTCCTTCGTCTTCCTCATGCGGTACTGCTAAAACTCTGTTGCCCCAAGTAGCGTCGGAAAGATACCACTGTCCCATTATTTGAAGTTTGTTCCAAGCATGACCTGCGTCATGCTCGCCTGCGTCTTTCAATTTGCCTGTTACTCGCACGCAATCGATTCCCTCTATTGCGCACATAACCGCATAAGCTTTTGACAGCCCGTCGCACACAGCCGCGCCGTTGAGTACGCCTTCGAGGTAGAATGCGTTATACTTGTAACTTGCTTGAGGCAATGTCGTATAAGCCACGTTGTTGTCGTAATACACGTTGATGACAAGCCAATCGAAAATTGCTCTCGCCTTTTGCAAATCAGTCATTCTATCGTCGCAAATACTGCGCATGATCTCTTTGAACTTATTGTATATTCTATAAGCTTGAGAGCCGCTTGTCGGCAACGGCTTGTAGCCGTGAGAAAGCACGTAGAATAGCTGATCGGAAGTAGTACATTTATACTCGTCCTGCACGTAATTAATTGCAAAGTCATCAAAGCTTGCCGCTCTGTTGCTATTATAATTATTAAATACGTGTCCTATCTGCGGATAAAAATCCTCTTTCTCAGTCGCGGCGAGAGTGGCTTGACCGCTTACGTTCGCGCTCATCCATACCGAACACGTAGTATTGGAATCGGCTCTATAAGACGTACCAAGCATTTTGGGGAAAGTATTCTCGCCCAAAGCTTTGGCA
This sequence comes from uncultured Clostridia bacterium, assembly GCA_947176265.1. Lineage (GTDB taxonomy): Bacteria > Bacillota > Clostridia > Christensenellales > UBA3700 > RACS-045. The sequence continues at coordinate 5,191 of CAMWQA010000018.1, forward strand.
AGTTCGGTCATAATATTATCGCTGCCTCTGACGTAGGTAATCTTTTTAGGAGTGGGCTGAGTGATATTATAAAAATAGATAAACTCTACGTACGCTATCAAATCCTCGTAGCTGTCGATTGACTTTATATCGGTCAACTTATACCAGCCCTTATCCAAAAATCCTGTAAATACCTTATCTTCAAAACGAGCGTATAACGTCAAATCTTCGTTGGGCATATTACGCAAATTGTGACGCACCGTCATGTCTTCGTCGATATACCAGACGAGTTTTTGACTTCCGTCTGCAGAAAGCACTTGAGCGGGTCTTGTCAACGCAGCGCCGGGATAGATCATCTCAAAAGGTATTTCGTCTACGCCGTCGGGCGTAACGTAAGAGAGTTGTTTGTAATCAAAATCGACGAACTTAGCATAAAGCACGAGATTTTCAGCGACACCCGACAAAGAGGTAAATCTATCCTCAAACTCGCTGTCGAGATACCAACCTGCAAACTGTTTGTCGTCTCTCGACGCGTCATGCAATATAAAAGCGTCTTCGACGGTATACTTGTTCTTGTTGAGCGGGTCGTTATCTCCGCCGTCCAATACGTAATCAATCGTATACGTTACGATAGAAAATTCCGCCGTAAACGTCGAGTTTTGTTGAGGCAACGACTCTTTGTCGTCAAAGTTCACTTCGTCGCCTTGATATGTCCAATATAGGAAATCGTAGCCCAATTTCTTGACCGTGGGCGCAATTATCTCGTCAACGCTTTGCACTTTCTGCGTAAGTTTTCCGCTGACAACCTCTGCGCCTTGCGCCGAAAAAGTATAAGTGATATACTTCTTTTCTTGCTCGCCGTTATCTCCGCTTGAAATACTGCCGCTTGGCAAACCGCCGTTACCGTCTACCTTCTCAACGATGTCAAACTCTTTGCTCGTCTGTCCTTTGAATTTGCCAATGCCGTTGATTGTGGCAAGTCCTTTGCCTATCTCTATATTATTGGAATACTCCACGCTGTAATCAACGTCTAATTCCAAAACTTTGTTGACGTACTTTATTGATAAATCAGGTCTTATCGCCTGCCCCGTATACTCGTAAGCATTTGCGGAAAAAGATACGTCGCACAGACTTATATCCGTCCTGAGAGCTTCGCTTAGTCTGCTCAAATTACAAGCCGTCAACGAAAGCGCCGTCGCAAGCAACAAAATTAATATGAGGGCTAAACTTTTCTTTGTCTTCTTCATTAATTATTCTCCGGCAGATACGCTTCGAGTCTGTATATAGGCATATCCATTTCTGAGTATTTTACTTCGTGCTCTGTCATTATATTATCCTCAAAGCCCGAATTGTGCAAATCAAGAGTTACGTTCTTGAGCGCAAATCCATTTTGCGATAACTGACAAATTGAATATTCAAACATATTCATATTATCCGTCTTGTGGTATATTTCTCCGCCGCTCGCCAATACGTCTTTGTATATATTCAAAAACTTAGCGTTAGTAAGTCTTTGTTTCTCATATCCCTTTTGAGGTAAAGGCGTGGGGAAATTGATATGTATGCGCGCTACGCTGTGAGAGGGAAAATAACTCTGCAAACATTCTGCCCTCAGTATCATAAAGCGCACGTTTTTAAGTCCTGCTTTCTTCGCTCTCTCGCAAGCCTCTACTATCACGTTGGAGAGCATTTCTATAGCTATATAGTTGACGTCGGGATGACGCTGCGCAAGGTCGGTAATATACTTACCCTTTCCGCAACCTATCTCCAATTCGACGGCGTTGGCGTTGCCGAATACTTGCTTAAAGTCTATATAGTCTTTCTTTGCCACGGAAGTCTTCATATTGAGGTCGGCAATAGTGCGCTCGATTATCAAATCGCTCACTTGTTCAAGACGTTCGTCTAGATTATGCTTTCTTCTCATTCGCATAGCGCAACCCTCCGTGTCACTATTTTTTGGCGATATTATTTTAACATTTTTTCAAATATTTGTCTATACATTTTCTATATATAAAAAATGGTAAAATAATTTAATGAAATAATTTTTTCGACACAATTTGCAAAAGAGTACAATTTTATTTATAAAATCGCGGAGCGGCTAAATAGCGGAATTTGAGTTGAATTGCGATTGGCGACGAGGTCAAGGCGTACTATATGTACGTCGACCGAGCGACGAACGCAAGGCAACCAAAGTATGTATTTAGATGCACTCTTTTACATATTAAGCCGAATAAACTTAAAGCGATTTCGCAAGTTGCTCTAACAACGAAAATTCTCCGTATTCTATTGCGCCGTTGTCGCACGCAGTCGCCAATACTCTGTCGATAGGCATCTTGACAACTTTATCTATACCGTACTGCTTTGCTACGCTATCCACGTTGCTCTCGCCAAATATATGCAGCTTCTCTCCACATTTGTCGCATTGATAGTACGACATATTTTCCACTATCGCAAGCACGGGGATGTTCATCATCTGAGCCATCTCCACGCCCTTAGATACTATCATACTCACAAGATCTTGCGGAGTCGTTACCATAATAATGCCGTCGATAGGCAAGTTTTGGAATATCGTCAGCGCAACGTCGCCCGTGCCCGGCGGCATATCGATAAACATAGTATCTACGTCTCCCCAGTATACGTCTGTCCAAAATTGCGTGACCGCGCCCGTAACTAAGCTTGACCGCCATACCACCGGATTAGTGTCGTCTTTGAGAAACATATTCATTGACACGACTTTGATACCCATCACGCTTTGCGCGGGTATTATGCCCTTGTCGCAACCCATTGCCTTTTCCTTTATGCCAAAGGACTTTGCCATTGACGCGCCAATAATGTCTGAGTCAAGCACGGCTACGCTCTTGCCGAGTCTGCGACTTAAGACGGCAAGTCCGCTAGTTACCATAGACTTGCCGACTCCGCCCTTACCGCTCATAACGGCGTAGACTTTGCCAACCTTTGAAAATTTGTTAAGTTGAGGTTTTTGCGGAGCATTGCGTTCTTTGCAATTTTCTCCGCAAGTCGAACAATCGTGCGTACAATCGCTCATAGTGTTTCTCCTTGTTATTTAATAGTTTAAAGCGTCTTGACCAACTTCTTGCAGTACGCTTTGCCCTCTGCCGACAACTCGGTAAACGGCTTTCTGCAACCGCCCATCTCTATGCCCATTTCTTCGAGTATACCCTTTTCAGTAGCAAACACTCCGTACTTGATAAGCATAGTTATAATCTCGTTTGCCTCGTACTGAATTCTTTGCGCTTCTTTGATATTGCCCTCGTTGAAAAGACGGAACATATCAACGTATTTTTGCGGCATGAAGTTGTAAGTCGAACCTATACCGCCGTCTGCGCCCATGCTCAAACCTGCGACCAACATTTCGTCAAAGCCGTTGTAGACAATTGGATTGCACTCCATGGTCTTGAACTGTTGAAGCGCAAAGAGGTCTGCCGTCGTGTGCTTGATACCTATAAATTTCTTGTTCTTAAACATATCTTCAGCTTTCTCTTTGTTGAATTGGAAACCGTTGGCATTTGGGAAGTTATACATAATCATAGGTATATTGACGCTGTTTGCAATATCGTTGTAATATCCCTTGATTGCCTCGTAGGAAAATCCGTAATAGAAAGGCGCTACTGCGGAAATTGCGTCGTAGCCCATTTCCTCAGCGTACTTTGCCATCTCGATTGCGTGATTGGTATTGATCGCACCTACGTGAGCTATCAAAGTACCTCTGCCGGCGTTGCTCTCAGCGGCGTACTTGAAAAGTTCTTTTCTTTCCTCTACCGTCAACAACATTCCCTCGCCGGTAGAACCGCCTACGTAAAAGCCGTTGATACCCTTTGCAAGGTTGAAGTCGATGATTTGCTTTACTGATTTTCCGTTGATTTTATCGTCAGCGGTGTACGGCGTCAGCAATGCTGAAAATACGCCTTTAAATTTTTCTCTATTCATAAAATACCTCACTTGGTAAAAATTTTGTCATTGATTCTTGAATACGCCGTGTATATTTGCGTATACGCATCCCAACACTCCCGCCTTGTTTCCAAGACTTGCCGGGGCGATAGGTACTGAGCATTTGCTCTTGTATTCTTTTAAAAAGTTCTGCCACCAATACTCCGCCATTTCTATTACTCCGCCGCCTATGACTATAATCGAAGGATTATACAGTTGAGCCGACTTTGTAATGACTCTGCTCAAGTCCTTGTAATAATCGCTCAAGATCTTCTTTTGCGATATGTCGGCAGTGTGGAAAAGTTGATATAGATTTTCGTTGCCGTATCTCTTGAGCGCAGTAGCGGACACGTATTGCTCTGCGCATCCCTTTTGTCCGCAGGTGCACAATCTGCCGTCTTCATGCAACACGTAATGCCCCAACTTAGTGTCTATTGCAGACTCGCTGTCGAGAGTTTTTTGCGCAAGGTACGACGCTCCCAATCCCGTGCCTATCGTAAACATCATTACGCTATCCGACTTTTTGCCCGCTCCCAAAAACGCCTCTGCAATTAGAGCGCTGACCGCGTCGTTGACGGCTACGACTCTCTTGCCAAAACGCTCGCTCAATATCTTGGAAAGCTTTGTGCCCGTATAATTGGGAATGGTACTCGTTGCGTAAACTATTTCACCGCTGTCCCAATCGACGGTGCCTGCCGTAGCTACGGCAATTTTTTCGCACGCTCGCCAATCAAACTGTTCTATGGATTTAATTATATTGGCTACCACTGCGTCTGCTCCGTCTTTGGCTTGCGTTGGAATTGAAGCAAACTTTAATATTCGATAAGTATTTGCTTGATTGACGTCGCCCACATCTATCAAGGCGCTCTTGATATTAGTACCGCCTACGTCTACTCCAATGGTCAACATAATTTCAACACTCCTACAAATCTCTGCGTAATATCCTTTGGACGCGTGATTGAAGAGCCTATTACGATTGCGTATACTCCGCTACTACAAACTTTTGCAAGTTGCTCTCTCTCCCATATACCGCCCTCTGCGATAATCTTAGTATCGGGGAATGACTTGACGAGTTTTGTCAAAAAGTCGTAATCGGGTATCTCTATTCCTTTGGTATAAGGAGTGTATCCTCTCATAGTCGAACCTATATAGTCAAATCCCAGCCTGTGGGCAATCTCCGCGTCTTCAAAGTCCGAGCAGTCCGCCATAATCTCTACGTCGGGCGCATTGTCTCTGATATACTTGACTAAATCCTCAAGTTTTTCGCCGCGAGGTCTCGTCCTCTTGGTGCAATCGAGCGCAATTACTTCACAACCCGTCGTCAATAAGCCTTTGACTTCTTTAAGCGTAGGAGTGATATAAATATCGCTGTCGTCGTATACTTCTTTGATAATGCCTATTACCGGTACGTCAACCTCTTTTTTAATATCGGCTATATCATTTACGTAGTTGGCTCTGATACCTACCGCTCCGCCTGCGACTGCGGCTCTTGCCATATATCCCATTATGCCTAGTCCGTAAAGCGGTTCGCCTTTGACAGCTTGACATGATACGATAAGTCCTCTCTTTAAATTTGCCATATATATGCTCCTTTTATTTCCACTGCTCTCCGCTCTTTATTTCGTCAAGCGTGACGATAACAAAGTTGATTTCTTCGTGCTGCATATTCTCTTCGTAAAGCACGCCTATCTTGCCGTCTCCCAGCCATACCATACAGCTGTAGACAAACTCGCCTTCCTTTATCAACTTGCTGTATTCAAAAGTTTCGCCGTAGTCGTAAGAAAGTCTTATCACGCCGTTGTGTCTCGTCTTGGAGTCTGCGGCATTAAGGAATACCGTCACTTCTCTGCCGTCGTCCTCGCCCTTTATCACGCAACACTGACAAATGCAATGCGGAAGATAAGGATTGTGTTTATAATCCTTCCAAGTTACTCCGCCGTCGTCGCTTATTGCCGTGGCAATGAGTCTTTTGGAAGAGTGATTGCGCATAAACAACTTGAGAAGTCCGTCCTTGCACTCAATGAGTTGCGTCTCGGTAATCATATCGCCCGGCAACACAAATCTGTGACCCACAGTGAATATACCGTGCTTTCTCGTCTGATTTGGCGACTTGCCTCTACGCCACGTCTTGCCGTTGTCGTCGCTGTACATGATGCAAGCCGACAGCATGAGTATTTGACCTTTATCCCAGACGTTGTAATATATTGGGAAGATCAATCTGCCCTTGTACTTGCCGTCTTTGACGGTAATACCTACTCCCGGCCCTGCGCCGATAAACGACATATACTTTTCTTTTACCTGATTGGTAATATTGAGAGGCGTCGACCAAGTAAGTCCGTCGTCGTTTGACGAAGTAATATAAAGGTGCGACGATCTGAGTTCTTTAAGTTTTCCCGAATTGAGTTTGTAATTGCCGGCAGGCTGACCTTTGAAAATAACGTCTCCGTTAGGCTCAATCGCGTAATCTTCGTTGACCTTGCCGGACTTGTCGTATACCTTGCCGTCTTTGAGAGTATATCTCTTCTTGCCCTCGTACAGATTTAGATTGCCGTCCATATCCTGTCCCAAGCCCTTTTTGCAAGTTAGTATTCCTATTCCTGCCGGAGTGTGGGAATATATCATAAATATCGTGTCGCTGTTCTCGTCGTAAAGCATACACGGGTCTATTGCAGCCGAAGCGTCTTTCATTGAATCGCCTACTTCCTCTACGACGACGATTTGATCTCCCCAAGTCAAGCCGTTGTCAAATGACCGTCTAACTACCTTGTCAATTCTGTTGGGGTTGTCTCTGCACGTAAAAAATCTTTCGTCGGCGCAAGCTACCAGAACTCCGCTCTTAGTCTTGACTATCGACGGTATGCGGTAATTTCCCGCTCTTCCGCTCGCTTTGCTGAATATCGTCTGTACTTGCGTAGGCATAATACTCTCCTCTAATTCTTATGAATAATTTCTATTGAAAAGGTATACTGACGGCTCTCGCCTACGGCAAGCTTTTCAATGAGTTCTTTGTCTTTCAACTCTCTCGTCGGATTTGCAAAGTCGGGCACTCCCCACCACGGCTCGACGCAATAGTACGCTCCGCTCGTCGGGTGCGACCAAAATGCAAGAGCTGTAGGATTGGAAAACTCAAACTTAAAATTCACGCCGTCGGGTCTTTGCAATTGCACCGTGTCAAACTTCTCGTCCGTCAAAATCAAAGTCTTGAGCAGACGCATATTCGACTTTGTGCAACTCAATTTGTCAAAAGTTTGGAACTTGTCCTTTTTCTCGATAAAGTGTCCCGCTTCGTCGAGATAATAGTTATTGGGGCTGATTTGACGGTTGAACGCTACGAAGTTGTTAGCCGTGTCTCCGTTTTCCGAAATCACGTTCATTGCAGGGTGTCCGCCGATGCCGTAATATATCTCCTTATCGTCGACGTTTTTAACGGTCATCGTCTTGATATATTTAGTTCCCTCGACTTTGTGCTCTATAGTCAATTCAAACTTAAAGGGATAGACTTCCAAAGTATCTTCGTCCCACTTGTATACGTGCGTCACGCTGTCGGATTTTTTGCTTGCAATCTCAAATTCGTGACGTCTGCATATTCCGTGAGAAGGTATATAATACTCTTCGTTGTCGACTGTATAATATCCGTCCTTTAATCTTGCGACGAATGGGAATATAGTCACGTCATGACCAGTCCAACTTGCCTCGTCGCCCTGCCAGATACATTCAAGTCCGTCTTCGTCTTGAATGCTCAATAGGCTACTGCCTACTTCGTCGATTTTTACCTTTAGTTCATCCGAATAAATTATGCTCATATATACTCCTTATTTTACCGTGTCTTCGGCAAGTTTTTTGAAATACGGCAGCGACCGCTCTATCATATCGTAACTCACGCAGTACGCAATACGCACGTATCCCTCGCATGCAAAACTCTTTCCGCCTACAATAAGTATATTGTATTCCTTTGCCTTTGCGACGAATTTACTCTCTTCTATCGGGCATTTGACAAAGAGATAAAACGCGCCTTGCGGTTCTATACATTCAAATCCATACTGCGTCAACGCGTTATATAGCAATTTTCTGTTTTTGTCGTACGCTGATACGTCTGTCTTCTCGTCTATGCACTGTTCGATGACGAGTTGTTGAAGAGACGGCGCGTTGACAAAGCCCAATATTCTCGTCGCTACGCCGCAAGCTGCAAGGAGATTGTCGCAATCTTCCGCCTCGTCGGGTATGGCGAGATAGCCTATTCTCTCTCCGGGAAGAGAAAGCGACTTTGAATAAGAATAGCCTACTATCGTATTGTCGTAATACTTCGTCAAGAAAGGCACTTGATAATCTCCGTAGACGAGTTCTCTGTAAGGCTCGTCGGAGATGAGATATATCGCTTCGCCCTTTTTTTCGCTTTGCTCTTTGAGAATCTTGCCAAGTTCTTTAAGCGTGTCCTCGCCATAAATAACTCCCGTAGGATTGTTGGGCGAATTGATTATCACGGCTTTGGTACGTCCGCTAACCAAAGACTTCATTGCCTTTAAATCAGGTTGAAAAGTAGGCGGATTGGGCGGCACGACTACTACCTTGCCTCCCACGTTGGCAACATAATTGTTGTATTCGCCAAAGTACGGCGCAAATACTATTACTTCGTCGCCCTCGTTGATTATACTCTTCAACACCACGTTAAGACCGCCTGCCGCGCCCACCGTCATTACGATATTTTTGAATGCAAAACGCGTGCCGTATTTCGAATTGAGAGAGTCGGCGATCGTCTTTCTCACACTTTCAAATCCGCTGTTGAGCATATAGCCGTGCAACGCAAGCGTGTCGGTATTTTGAGCAATCTTTACGATTGCCTCGTTGACTGCCTTTGGAGCAGGTACGCTGGGATTGCCCAGAGAAAAGTCGTACACGTTTTCTTTGCCGTAAACCTCGGCAAGTCTCTTGCCCTCTTCAAACATCGCTCTGATTGCAGAGCCTGATTGCATGATATCTTTTATTTTTTTTGAAATCATATCTTTGCCTCTCGTTTATTATTTTACTGTTGAGATTTCTCCGCTTCGGTCGAAATGACAACGAATTTCAATACACGCAGTTTTTGACGTTGCCTGCCAAAAAACCTTTGACGTTGTCTATCGCTATGCGCATAAGCCTCGACCTTGCTTCTCTCGACGCCCACGCAATATGCGGAGTGATATAGCAGTTGGGCGCGCCAATCAACACATTGTCCTTTGACGGCGGTTCTGAGGAAAGTACGTCCGCTCCGTAGCCGGCTATCTTCCCGCTATCTAGTCCTTGACGTATCGCATCTTCGTCGACTACTCCGCCCCTTGCGGTGTTGAGAATAATCACGCCGTCTTTCATCTTGGATATGGCGCAAGAGTCAATCATCTTGTCGCTGTCGCTATTCATAGGACAGTGCATACTTATCACGTCGCTTCGTCTATACAGTTCGTCAAGTCCCACCATTTGCATAGCGCCGTCTTGGCAAGGAGTACGTCTATACGCAATTACTATCATACCTAAAGCCGTCGCAATCTTTGCAACTTCTTTTGCAATTGCGCCGTAACCCACGAGTCCAATAGTCTTGCCGTCAAGTTCAGTTATATCCTGCACTCTATAGCAAAAGTCCTTGCATGCAGACCAATCGCCGCTGCGTACCGACTGCGAATGTTTAGCCGCGCCCATTGCAATCTCAAGGAGCAAAGCTATCGTCAACTGTGCGACTGACTTTGTGGAATAATTGGGGATATTGCACACGGGTATGCCTCTTTGCTTTGCGTATTCCAAATCCACGACGTTAAATCCGGTGGAAAGCAGTCCTATATACTTGAGTTTGCCTAATTGCGACAGCACGTCTCTTGAGAGAATAACTTTGTTGGATAAGATTATCTCTGCGTCCTTTGCCCTCTCGACGACTTTATCTGCGGGAGTACGCTCGTAATAATCAAGCTGTCCAAGCTCTTCAAGCTCGCCCCAGCTCAAATCTCTCTCGTCAGTGGTATATCCGTCAAGTATTACTATTTTCACTGTTTTCTCAGCCCCTTTGGATAATGATTTTTTGCATACGCTCCGTCGCATTTGCACCAACCGAGAGATACGCCATTATAGGTTGCCAATGCCCAACCTTTTATACCATTGGCGTCAAGCGTCTGTCCGCTCAAATACTTCTCAGCCTCTTGCTTGTCGAGAGGCAAAACTCTTTTGACCTCGCTCTCGCCAATCGCCATTGCCAAAGCGTGCGATGGCTCGAATCTATTCTTCAAATACTGTCCAAGTTGCAAACCTACTCGCTCTACTTTGAATCCGTCCAATCTCGGAGTGCCGTCAGGCATCGCGTACAGAGTCTGTCCAAAAGAAAGATTTGCGTCAAACTCTACGATTAGATTTTCCTTTTGCCAAACCTTGTATTCTTTGACGGCTTTAAGATCTGCCTTGCTTTGTTGCAAAGAATATTTACTTTTGACTGTCTCCCTACTGTTTTTCAATACGGCAAAGAAATGTCCTTCGCCCTCAAACTTGTGCGGGAATATTCTATTGGTCTTGACAAGCTCGTCGTTGTATTTGCTACCCTCCAAATTATATCCGTCGCAAAACTTGAACTTGCTCTCCGCCACTTCAAAATCTTCGTATTTTTGCAAAAACTCATCTATTACTTCTTCGTTCTCTTGCTTTGAAAAAGTGCATGTGGAATATACTATTACTCCGCCGTCCTTGAGCATTTCCACTGCGCTATCCAAAATGTCAAGCTGTCTTTGTTTGCAATTCTCCACATTCGCGGGCGACCACTCGTCGACTGCCAAAGGGTTCTTCCTGAACATACCCTCGCCCGAACAAGGCGCGTCAACCAAAATTCTGTCGAATACTCCCTTTAATCTTTTGGCAAGATCGCTTGGGCTTTGGTTCAAAACGACGCAGTTTCTCACGCCCATTCGCTCTATGTTTTGCGAAAGTATCTTTGCTCTTGACGGAATAATCTCGTTGGAAATAAGCAAACCGCTGCCTTGTAATTTGCAAGCAATCTGACTGCTTTTTCCTCCCGGAGCGGCGCATAAATCAAGCACCGTGTCTCCCTCGCGCACATCCATACTCTCAACGACTGCCATCGCGCTGGGCTCTTGGATATAGAATGCTCCGCCTTCGTGCAATACGCTCTTGCCGGGTCTGTCGTCTCCGTTAAAATAATACCCGCTGTCGCACCACGCTATGGGACGCAAATCAAACTCGTCAAATACAGCTTTGCCGTCGCATTTGAGAGAATTGATTCTCAACCCTTGTATTTTGTCTTTGCCGTAACTTTGCAAAAACTCGGCGTATTCATCGCCCAGCATAATCTCCATTCTCGACAAAAATTCTTGAGGTAGTTTTTGCATCATTCAGCCTTTTTTGTTTTGTTGTCGTCTTTAGTTTTGTTGTCGTCCGATTTCGTCGGATTTTTTGGCGGTTTTGGCAAGCCGTAATTTTTTATTCTTCCCAGACTCCAAGTTTTAATCTCTTCGTATAGATTTTTATCAATACCCAATATATCAACCAACTGCTCTTCCGCCAGTATTTCAATATGTCCGTCCGCAACGCTCATCACGTTTTTAGTACGCATACAATCTTCGCCGAACGGCAAAAAGTAATCGAGCTTAGATATCTTTTGAGAGTAAACGCCGCCCTTTCTCCTGATATGATTGACTAGAAAAAGAGCTTGTTTAAATCTATCCTTCTCAAATGCCGTGGAAAAACAAAAATGCTTGTCCACTATTTTACTGCCCTTCAAAAGTTTGCGGTCGGGCTTGACAAATCTTGCGTATCCCGAGATCTTTTTGGTATAAGACACAGTCGCGTAATTATTCTTTACGCTGCCGTTTTCCACAGAATAAAACGCATTGGGACATTCGTGCAAAAGCTCTTGCAAATCCACGCCCTTCAACTGACACATTTTCTTTGCGACTTGCATAGTAAGATAGGCGTCGTAATCGCTGCGGTGTAAATTTTCCGTCGATATTCCAAATGCTTCGCATATCTTTCCAAGACCGTTTTCACTGCTGTCGGGCATAAAATGCCTGTGCAGGATTTGGGTGTCAAACGCGTTGAACGTAAAGTACGGCAACTTGTATCTGTTGCATTCTGACAACAAAAAGTTGATATCGTTGTTGACTGAATGCCCGAATATGATTACGTCGGGATTCTCAAGCAACTTTTTGAAAGTGGGATACGTTGCGGGAAAATCCGGCGCTTTTAGAAATTCGGATTTGTCATAACCAAGTTCTATCCCCTCTCCGTCTCCGCGCGATGTGTGAAACTTACTCCTAGGATTGACGAGTATGTCTTTCTGTTCGACGATATTGAGCCTTTCATCTGCAAGAACGTAACCAAGCGAGCATATTTTTCCATGCCCGCCAAAACAGTTTGCGCATTCAATATCAAAGAACAAATAATTCATAAAATCCTTTTTACTTTAGTATTCCGACAGCAAGATTGCCGCGCGAAGTTTGCATACATTGACTTATATTATCAAGTAGACTATAGCTAAGTGAGTGTAAGCGAGATTGCGCAAACGATTTTTGCGATAAGCAGGATACGTATTGCAGTCGTACTCTATGTACGTCAAAATGCATAGACGAACTTAGCGCGCAAATCGACAGCAAGATTGCCACGCGAACTTAGTTATAGTCTACTACAACAACGTAATGCCTTGCTTTTTGCAATTCTCTATTTCTCTGTCGCTCCATATAGACGGTTGAACTTCGCCGATATGTCTCTTGCCAAGCATAAACATACAAAGGCGCGACTGACCTATTCCGCCGCCGATAGAGAGCGGTAATTTACCGTTGGCAAGCGCAGTGTGGAAAGGAAGTTCCAATCTGTCCATAGCATTCTCCTTGGCAAGTTGATCGAGAAGCGAAGCTCTGTCGACTCTTATGCCCATGGACGAGAGTTCCAATCCTCTGTCAATGACGGGATAATCTACGAATATATCTCCGTTGAGCGACCAATCGTCATAGTCGGGAGCTCTGCCGTCGTGCTTTTTGCCGCTCTTGAGCAATCCGCCTATTTGCATAATAAATACTGCTCCGTATTTCTTTGCGATAGCGTTTTCTCTCTCTTGCGGAGTAAGGTTGGGATAAGTATCTTCAAGTTCCTGCGTGGTGACGAATGAAATTTCGTCGGGCATATCGTACTTGTCGAGCAAGTACTTATCTCTCACGCTTTCGCACGTCGATTTGACGACCTTGTATATTTTCTTGACGGTATCTTTGAGATAATCAAGATTGCGGTCTTCTGCCGAAATGACCTTTTCCCAATCCCATTGGTCAACGTAAATCGAGTGGATATTGTCGACGATTTCGTCGCGACGAATTGCATTCATATCGGTATAAAGTCCCTTATGCATTGCAAAGCCGTATTTCTTGAGAGCAAATCTCTTCCACTTGGCAAGCGAGTGCACGACTTCCGCAACCTTTCCGCTCTCCTTAATATCAAAGGATACGGGACGTTCAACGCCGTTGAGATTGTCGTTGAAACCGCTCTCCTTGAGTACGAAAAGCGGAGCGGATACTCTGCTCAAATCCAACTCTTGAGAGAGAGCGGATATAAACGTGTCTTTGCAATCTTTGATTGCTCTTTGCGTATCTAGTAAACCTAATTCATTCATAACGACTCCTTAAACCTTTTATAATGTCTTTTTATACGTCAAAAATTCTTCCATCAAAGCTTTGAATTTCGCGCCGTCGCAAGTCTTGATATACAGGTAATAGTACGTTCCTGCATACTCAAACCACACGTTGTAATGAAAGCGGGAAAACATGCCTGCTTTGTGCGAATACTCAATAATTACGTCGTCAACCTTGGCTTTGATGAAATCTTGTTTGTTGGCAAACGCAACTTCTTCTTTGCAAAGCTTAGCAAACATCTCCTTGCCAGCCTCGTCGACGAGTACGTATTCTTCAATCTCTTCGTTGCCCCACAAGCACGCTAAGCGTTCTTTGATATATACGAGTTTATCCCCATCCATACCCTTGACGCACTCAAACGCAGTGATATTCTTTGGGTCAAAGAGTATATATGAAGTGCCGTACTTATCGTTGTGCTTTGAGATAGAACCGCCGTCGTATTTAATCTCTTTGATATTCTTGGGTTTGCTGAAAAGTTTATTTGCCATAGCTGTCCTTCAATCCCGTGATTTGATTAAATTCATACTTACCGTCTTTACCGTATCCCTTTACTGCGCTGAAATAGCCCATGCGCATAAACTGGAATCTGTCGTATTCTTTGACTGTAGCCAGGAAACTTTCGCCCTTTGCGTTGGCGAATACGGTATGGCTGTTGGGCGTAAGTCTGTCGTTGAAATCGCCGTCGCCGTCAAGCAACAAATAATCATATTCGTGAAGAGTGAGGTCTATGCAGTCTTTTGCGTTGACCCATTGAATTACGCCCTTGACCTTTATGCCCGCGTTTACTCCGCCGCTTATGGAATCGGGGATATAATTGCAAGTCACGCTTACTACGTTGCCATCCTTATCGCACTCATGGCTGACGTATTCGAGAATGTAACTTCCCTTTAAGCGCACCTTTCCGCCGGGAACGAGTCTCTTATACTTTGGCGGCGGAACCGGAGCAAAGTCGTCTCTTTCGATATAAAGTTCTTTGCTGAAAGTAACTTTGTGCGTGGTCTGAACTTCCGCATTGGGATTGTTTTCTATCTGATATTCTTCGTCCTCAGTCGCATTGGCAACGATGAGTTTGATAGGATCTTTGACTACCATCATTCTGTCGGCATTGATATTGAGATAATCTCTCACAAAATGCTCAAGCATCATTACGTCTACTTCGCTTTGGCTCTTGGATACGCCAATCTCTTGGCAAAATCTCCTTATAGCCTCCGGCGGATATCCCCTCTCTCTCATACCCGAAAGCGTGGGCATTCTCGGATCTGACCAACCGCTGACCTTGCCTTCGTCAACGAGTTTTTTAAGATATCTCTTGGACATAATCGTCCTTGTCATTCCAAGTCTTGCAAATTCAATTTGCCTCGGCAATTCGCCGAATCCGCAATTTATCTTTACCCAATCGTAAAGCGGTCTGTGGTCTTCAAACTCAAGAGTACAGATGCTGTGCGTAATGCCCTCAAAAGCGTCCTCAAGCGGATGAGCAAAATCGTACATAGGATATATGCACCACTTGTCGCCCGTGCGATGATGAGTGGCTCTCAACACTCTGTAGATTACCGGATCGCGCATATTGATATTGGGACTCGCCATATCAATCTTTGCTCTCAATACTTTCGTGCCGTCGGCATACTTGCCCTCTTTCATCTCCTCAAACAAACGTAGATTCTCTTCGATACTTCTGCCTCTCCAAGGACTTTCTTCGCCGGGCTGCGTCAAAGTGCCTCTTGTCGCCTTGATTTGCTCTGCAGTATAGTCGCACACGTAAGCCAATCCTTTCTTGATAAGACCTACAGCGCAATCGTACATTCTGTCGAAATAATCCGACGCGTACAGCTCTTGATCCCACTCAAAGCCCAACCATTTGATGTCCTCTTTGATTGAGTTGACGTACTCTATATCCTCTTTGCTGGGATTGGTGTCGTCATAACGCAAGTTGCATTTGCCGTGATACTTCTCTTTCATACCAAAGTTGATGCAAAGCGACTTTGCGTGTCCGATATGCAAATATCCGTTTGGCTCAGGCGGGAAACGCGTGATTATCTCCTTTGCCTTGCCCTCTGCCAAATCCTCGTTGATAAACTCTTCGATAAAATTAGTTGACTTGATTTCTTCCATATATTTTCACCTCTAGAACAGTCCTTTGATTTCGTTGGTATCCGCGTCGATCGTCATACCCAATGCGCTAGGTTTTTTACCAAGTCCAGGCATGAGCATAATGTTTCCGCATACTACTACCAAAAATCCCGCTCCGCCTCTTATCTCAACGTCGCGCACCGTCATGGTAAAGCCCGTCGGTCTGCCGAGTTTAGTCATATCGTCAGAGAAAGAATACTGCGTCTTTGCGATACATACCGGCAAGTTGTCTTTGCCGAGTTTGTTTATCTTGGCAATGCTCTCCTTTGCCTTGTCGCTGTACTCAACGGCTCCCGCGCCGTATACCTTGCTTGCAACGGCAAATATCTTGTCCTCAACGCGCATATCAAGATCGTAAGAATACGTAAGTTTAGACGGTTTGTCGATAGCGTTAAGCACGGCTTTGGCAAGCTCTATAGAACCTTCGCCGCCCTTTGCCCAACACTCGCACAGACAACATACCGCGCCTTCGGCTTTGCAAGCGTCTTCAATCATTTTGATTTCTTCGTCAGTATCGGTGATAAACTTGTTGACGGCAACAACTACGTTAGCGCCGTATACATCGCGCAAATTGCGTATATGTCCCACAAGATTTGGCATACCCTTTTTCAAAGCCTGTAAATCTTCTTTTGCAACGTCCTCTTTCTTGATACCGCCGTTGTACTTCAAAGCCCTTACTGTTGCCACGAGTACGACCGCTTTTGGAGCAATGTCTGCCACTCTGCACTTGATATCCAAAAATTTCTCCGCGCCGAGGTCTGCGCCGAAACCCGCCTCCGTGATTACGTAATCCGCTACGCTCATTGCAAGCTTGGTGGCAATGATTGTATTGCAACCGTGAGCAATGTTGGCGAAAGGTCCGCCGTGTACTATTGCGGGAGTGCCCTCGAGAGTCTGAACAAGATTAGGCTTCAACGCGTCTTTGAGCACGATAGCCGCAGCGTCTACGACTCCCAAATCCTTTGCCGTGACTGCGTTGCCCTTTTTGTCGTAAGCGACGATGATATTGCCTATTCTTTCTTTGAGATCGGCCATATCTTTTGAAAGACAAAGTATCGCCATAATTTCAGATGCGGCAGTGATATTGAATCCGTCTTTTCTTGGCACGCCGTTTTTAGGTCCGCCCTGTCCAACCTCGATATATCTCAACGCTCTGTCGTTCATATCCATACAACGCTTCCAAATGATATTGTCTACGTCTATGTCAAGCTCGTTGCCTTGCATAAGATGATTGTCAAGTATTGCCGAGATAAGATTGTTGGCGGTAGTGATTGCGTGTATATCTCCAGTGAAGTGCAAGTTGATGTCTTCCATCGGAGCAATCTGCGCCATACCTCCGCCCGTAGCTCCGCCCTTGATACCAAAAACCGGTCCGAGCGACGGCTCTCTCAATGCAAGACATACCTTTTTGCCAAGCTTGTTCATACCGTCGGCAAGTCCTATAGACGTCGTTGTCTTTCCCTCGCCAAACGCCGTAGGATTGATTGCTGTGACAAGCACGAGATTTTTCGTCTTTGGATTAGGTTTTTGGGAAATCTTGGCTTTGTAATTGCCGTAAAGCTCCAACTCGTCGTCTTGAATATCGAGTTTTTTTGCTATTTCCCTAATGGGTAAAAGTTGAACGCTGTTTGCTATCTCAATATCGCTTTTCATAAGACCTCGCAAAATTATAGTAATATATTTTAATTTTATATATTTTATTATATAAAGTCAAGTCAATACAGAAAATAACGACGGCAATGACGCAAAAAAATAGACAGGACTTTCGTCCTGCCTATAAATTGCATAAATACCTTTTATAAAAGTTATTTTTTAATCTTGCCAAGCAAACATTTCGTAGGCTCTTTCTCTATGACGAGACCGCAATAGTTGCACATTACGCACCTACTTTGCGTAGCCGTTCCATCTTTAAGTTTTTTGACAAAATTGGGTTCGCAGATGAAGGGACGGCACATTGACACCGCGCGTATACCGCTGTCTACCGCCTTTTGCATATCGTCTAGTTTTGCCACTCCGCCCACCAAAATCAAATCGGTATCCACGTTATCCTTAATAGCCATTGCCGAATCAAAATTAAACATTGTCAAAGGTTTTGGTTGCGGAAGAAGCGGATTGATGAGTTTTGCGCAAGCAAGGCAAAATTTGTTGAGCGCCTTTGGCATACTTGCGACGGGTTCGCGATATTTAAATACGGCTTCCATAGGCATACGCTTTGAACGCATTGTATTCATACCGTCCTGCACGCTTCCGCAAGACACCTCTATTGCGTCAACTCCGTATTCTTTGAGCAACTTGCATACTTCAATCGCATAAGCTATGCGCATACCTTTTTTGCGCTTGTCAGTCGCAGAAAGTTTTACCCATATAGGGAAATCGCCTACTTTGGCTCTCGCCTTTTGTAAAATCTCTTTGACGATACGGCATCTGCCGTGAATATCCTTGCCGTATTCGTCCTTGCGCTTGTTGCCGTTTGCCGACACAAAATCGTGAAGTAAATATCCGTGCGCCAAGTGTATTTGCGCGCCGTCAAAACCGTACTCTTCCGCCTTGGAGATAGCCTCAACAAAAGCGTCTTCTACGCGCAATATATCTTCGACCGTCATCGCCTTGGCTTTGTCGGGATAAAAGAGATGTCTTTTTGCGCTGGGAGCAATCTTTTTCTGTCCAATAACCTTGCTTGAAGTCTGCCGTCCGCAATGCGCAAGTTGAGCGATAATCGGCGTATCGTATTGATGCACCGTATCCGTAAGTTTTTTATACTTTCCCCCAACGCTGTCGCCGTAAAAGGCAAGACACCTTGGATAGGATGAACTTCCCTCGGGACTTACTATCGCATAGCCCTGTATAATACAACCCACTTCGTTTTTTGCCAAAAAAGCGTACTTGCGGATAAGTTCTTCGCTAGGTCCGCCGTCTTCGTCCGCCAAACCGTCGTGAGTCGCAGAGCGGATAATTCTATTCTTAAGCTGTATTTTGCCGACAGTGCAAGACTCGAATATTTCCATAATTATTTTTGCGTTACGTCGGCGTTTATTACTTTCATATCCATTGGTTTATCCGACGTATTATTTTCAAGCACGACGTTGTCTGACGACTTGAAATACCAGCCTTCGTCCGCGGCGTCTATCTTATTGTCGTGGATATAGATATTCTTATGTACAGCGCCGTTGTGTACGGTATTCTCCGGCATAACCTGAACGGTATAGCCCTCTACTCTGCCAAATCTGTTGCGTGCAATCTCAACGTCGTTGACAGGTCCGCTCTCATACCAAGATTTAGCGTCGTCTGAAATGAGAATGGAGTGCATAGACGTATTGTCAAAATCGTTGTCCGTGATCTTGACCTTGCCTCCGGCAGTCATCAAGACGCCTCTTGTGATTATTCTCGTCATAAAGTTGCGCGAAAACTCTACGTCGGGGGTAGCCGATTTATCTTCTATAACTTCGCCGACAACTGCCTGCGATACGTCGTCAAGCTGCAGTCTTATCGTCGTCTCGTTGATAAGCTCGGAAGCAAGTATCTTTGCTCTGCCGTGATCTAACATTGACGGTACGTCGACGAAGGCAACCTCGTCTCCTACGCGCAATGGATTGAATCCGTGTGCTTGATGATGACAGAATCTCACTTCTATCTTGTCTTCTATAATTTTGCTTATCTTGAAGTGAATGCCGTGTAAGTTGAGAGTATCGTCTCCCGCGCCTATAAATTCGCTCTTCTTAATGACGACAAGACCGCGGCACATACAAATAAGCGCAAAGTCCGCCGCCGAA
>CAMWQA010000019.1 GCA_947176265.1 uncultured Clostridia bacterium
CGCTCTGACTAATTGCTCTTCATTGAAGGGCATCAAGTCTTCTGCCGAGCCTCCGCCTCTTGCTATGATAATGACGTCGTAATTCATCTTGTCTACGACTTCAAGCGCGTCTATTATCTCTTTGTGCGCGTCCTTGCCTTGAACTTTGACGTCTTTTATATATATATTGATTAGGTCGTTCTTACGCCTTACCGTCTTTTTTATATCTCTGATGACCGCTCCGTTAAATGAGGTAATTACGCATACGTCGGTCGGATATGGCGGAATAGGCTTCTTATACTCTATATCAAAAAGTCCTTCTTTTGCAAGTTGGGCTTTTAACAATTCCAACTTATACGCGAGCAACCCCTTTCCTATAGAAGTAATGCTGTCAACGTTAAAGTTGAGTCTGCCGCCTTTTGCGTAATAGTCGACAGATCCTTTGAGTATAACGCTCTCTCCGTCTTTAGGGATATAGGTCTTTGCGCAGTTAAAGCAATTGCATGATATTTGGCAATTTTCATCCTTGAGAATGAAATACGCATGCCCCTTCGTCACTTTAAATCCCGAGACTTCGCCCGCAACGTTGATATTATGCAGCATCTCTTCCGCGCGAAATATCGAATTTATATAGCCGTTAAGCGCCGTAACGTTGAGAATATTGCCTTCCATTATCTCTCGTTCTCTCTAGCCTTTGCGCACATAAGAGTATTATAAAGCAACATTGATATAGTCATTGGGCCGACTCCGCCGGGTACTGGCGAAATAAATGCAGTCTTGGGAGCAACGCTGTCAAAGTCAACGTCTCCGCAAAGCTTGCCGTCTACTCTGTTGATGCCCACGTCTATGACGATTGCGCCGTCTTTGACCATATCGGCAGTGACGAATTTAGGCTTACCGATTGCAACGACGAGAATATCAGCTTGTTTGGTGATCTCCGCCATATTCTTCGTCTTGCTATGACATACGGTAACTGTGCAGTTGGCATTGAGTAGTAACATAGCCATTGGCTTGCCCACCGTGTTGCTTCTGCCCAGTACGACCGCATTCTTGCCTGTCAAATTCACTCCGGTATATTCAAGCATGTGCATTACGCCCAAAGGAGTGCAAGAAACCGTGCGCGGTCTGTTGAGACAGAGACAACCTATATTAGACGCGTTGAATCCGTCTACGTCTTTGCTGTCGGGAATATTGGCAAGTATTTTTTCTTCGTCGTATCCCTTTGGAAGCGGAAGCTGAACCAATATGCCGTCCACGTTATCGTCTTGAGCCAAACTCTTGATTTGCTCAATAATTTCGTCCTGCGGAGTGCCGTCGGCGTACTCGTATGACAAAGAATTAAACCCTACTTGCTTGCAACCGTTGATTTTGTTGCGCACATAAGTCTGCGACGCAGGGTCTTCTCCTACGATTATTACCGCCAAAGTCGGCTTCCTGCCATATTTTTGGCAAAAAACTTGTGTTTCTGCAGTGATTTTATCTAAAGTTTTTGCAGCTACTTCCTTACCGTATATAAGCATGTTACACCTCTTTTAATACGTTGTAGACGCCCTTGAGGACGCCGTTGACAAATTTTGAGCTGTTCTCCGTAGAGAAAGCCTTTACTATTTCAATAACTTCGTTGATAGATACCGCAAGAGGAATATCATCCATATACTTCATCTCGTAGCAAGCAAGCAACAACGCCGCCAAATCGGGCTTGTAAATTCTCTCGATTTTAAAGTTTTTGCTGTTGGCGGCAATTAAAGACATAAGTTCTTCATAGTTGTCTTTTACGCCGTATACAACTTGGCGGATATATTCTCCGTCCGCTTCTTGAATATCCTCCGCTTGAAGCATAGCCGCCATCGAATTCTCGTCGATCTCTTTGGAAAATAAGTATCCGAATATAAGTTGATATGCGTTAAGACGCGCATTTCTTCTGCTCATTTTTCTCTATATCAACCTGCAACTATGCCAACGACGTTGACGTTGACGCTACTTACTTTGTAGAAGGTTGATTTTTCTATCTCCTGTTTGATTTTTTCCTGAAGTTTGCATACTACGACGGGAATGACGTATCCGTAATAGATATTGACGGATATTTCTATTTTTGCCAATCTATTGTCGTAGATTACCACGTCGATAGCTTTATTCTTGGAAGACGACTTCTTGCCAATCTTTTGCTTCTTAGTATTGCCGTACGTGACGGAAACCACTCCGTCTACTTGAGACGCGGCGCTACCTGTGATGGAAGATATGACGTTGATATATGTTTCGTCGGATTTGCTTTTATCCAAATTTGATTCTATTGACATATATACCTCCTTTGCCAATTTATATTCTAACATATCAAAGCCCTTTTGACAAGCCTTGTTATTTAATTATTATAATAATTATTAACGTAAAATATAAAATTGCCGACCTAAAAAGATCGACAATTTTTCATTTTACTCGATTTTGTCTCTATATTATACCGAATAAGACATTACGTATACTTGATTGCGAGCGTAGTTGGTTTCGCTGAGCATTGCTCCTACGATTTGAGCAACGTCTTGAGAAGTAAGTTCTGCCTTGTTGACAATTACATTGAGATTGTTGGTAGACATCGTTACTACCGCGTCGTCAAAGCCCTTTGCTTTGATAATACTCTCGAGCACGAGCTCTTTTTCGATAAACTCAAGCAACTCAACTTGCTTTTGCTCTGCGCTTGCCTTTACGGTTTCGCTCGCGCTTTCAGACTTGATGATTGCGTCGAGATAGCTGAACTCTTCTGCTCTTGCAGTCTCTCTGTTGCTGCGGTGCGAATTGAAGAAAGTCTCTACTGCCGTTGCGTCTCCGGCATTATTGCCAACGTCGGTGGAGTTGTTGATTTGGGAATTGAGAACAAAGTTCAATACACCCGTGACAACCAAAAGCCCTACCATGCAACAGAGCACTAGCGCTTTCTTTGCGTTTGAAGATAACTTCTTTTTCTTTTCTGTTTTTGCCATAATGACCTCCAATTATTTCATTTCAAAGATTTGAATATTATTTGCATCTATTTTTAATAGAGTACATAACGCATTGACTATCTTTATTCTCGTAAGTACGTCGTTTCCGCCTCTGGCTACGACGACAACTCCCTGAATGTTGTCCGTCGAATTAAGGCTGTCTACTTCTTGAGTATCTTGTCCTGCCTTGTAAGTTATCAACACTTGACACTCGCCAACTCCGTCTATGTCCGAAAGTATATCCTGTATTTCTCCGACGAGCCCGTTTTGCTTTTGAACTGCGGGTTGCGACTTTGTCGAACCTTTTGTTATCGCATTTACACTAAAATATATGCATACTGCTATGACGGCTATGACTAAAGCGCAAATTATTTCAAAACCTTTTATTTTCTTACATTTTTCTACAATTTTCTTTATTTTTTCCACCTTTATAACCTCGCGTATTGCAGATTGCGTTGAATTTATTCTCTCTCGACTTTTGCGCCGCCCGTGACGTTATGCAAGAATTCCACAAGTTCCTGCCACTGCTTGTCGTCTATGTCTTTGCCGTCTACTGTTATTTTATCTATGATATAAACGTAATCTTCATCAAATTGTATGTTGTAGGACAAGTCATTATAACCTGCTTTTTCCAACTTTTGGCGAAGATTGTCCTCGACTCTCGTCTGAATGTCTTCTTTGACGCTTTTATAATATTCGCCGTCTATGGCTATCTCCTGAGTTTGCGAGGTAAAACCTTTTACGTAATCCCCCTTTGCAAGTTTTGGCAATGGCGATATTATCACAAAAATCACTATTATTGAAAATATACCTCTAATATACTTACTATTCTCCCCCTCGGGTAATAGTACTTCGATGAGTACTCCCAACGATACTACTCCTACTATACCGATAAGCCAACCGCTCATATTTCACCTCTTATATAACAAATGATCAATAATCTTCTGCACTATATTTAATTGCTTATGCAATACCTATATTAAAGGTATAAATAACAAGCATTACCGTAAGCAAAAACATAAACGCAACTCCAAGCAACGACACGATTAGCAACGTAAGATTGGAAGATATGCTTTGCAACATTTTACTGAATTTACTGTCGCATAACGGCTCGATTATTCCGCTGGCAAGTTTAAGAGCAAGACTCAATACGATTATCTTCAACGTTGGCAGGGCTATTACTCCAAGTATCAAAAGCAACGACACTATCCCAAGCGAATTTTTAATCAATACCAAACTTGCCAGCATTAAATCAAATCCGTCGGACAAATAACCGCCGAGAATAGGAATATAACTTTGCATTGCAAATTTAGCCGTCTTGATTGATATGCTGTCAATTACTCCGCCAGTCAGACCTTGGAATGTCAAAAAAGCAATAAATATACCGAATACTCCCCCCAACACGTAAGTTGCCGTCGACTTAAAAAAGCCGGTAAGTTTGTCCAGTTTGACGCTCGACGTCATATTACCCACGATAGAAAAAGCAATCGTCGCAATAAAAAATGGAATAATTACCGTCGAAATAAACGCAGTAATAAAAGTTGTCAGCGTTGCCATTAACGGCGAAAAAAACGCCGACGAATTGACTCCGCCCAGCAGCGTCGTCAAAGTCAACAAGATTGGAAATACGCTCTCCATAAGCAACTTAACGTTGCCTATCGTATTGGTGGTAAGCGTAATAATGCCGCCAACTTGAGCCATTACAAGTATAATAATTGCGCTGTATGTGGCAAAATATATGAGTTTTCTAGTAGGTTTTTGGGCAAATGAAGATGTCAGTCCCTCGAGCAAACTGTAAATAATAGCAACCGCTATGATAGTCAAAATCATTGGCAATACGTCTAACACGCACTTGCCAAGTCCCTTGAACATAACGCCGATAAAAGATGAAAAATCGCCTCTGAACGTTCCGGTAATTATTCCTTTGACGGTACTTACTACGTCCTCTCCAAAGAGCGATTTAAAGTCTCCGTCAAGCGAATCAAAAAGTTGTTGAAGCGACTCTACGTCAAGTCCCGATAGATTTTGATCTACGTTGTCTTGCAAAATCTCTTTACCGTCTTGAGTATTGTCTGCATAACATACTTCTTGCGGTTGAATAATACCTATAATCAATGCTACGCATAGTATCAACAATATGCAAAAATACTGGATATGTGTCGATATTTTGCGTATATTTTTCATTTCACAATATCTCCGTAACAGTGTTGATAAGATTTTCTATAATTGGCAACGCCAACAAAAATATGGCGATTTTGCCGGCAAACGACACCTTTTTACCTATACTTGCGCACTCTAAATCTTCGCATACGCTCTGCGAATATTCCGTTATGTAACCGATGCCGATTATCTTCAAGAGCGTTGCAAATAAACTACTGTTGACGCCCGTCTTGTCTATAATCGCCTGAAACGACAGTATTACTTTTGAAAAAGACGAAAGCGCAATAATGAGTATAATTATCCCCGTGGCAAGCGAAGACAGCATTGCGTACTGAGATTGTGTATTTTTAAGGAGCAACGTGCACACGCACCCCACTATTGCTATACCTACTATCTTAAATATATCCATAGCCCTAATAAAGATTTAGAATGGATTTCAGCGTGTCGAAGAGTCCGCCCAACATATCCAACACCATTATCAGCACGAGTATTAGCCCCGCTATCGTGACGTAGGTCGCTATCTCGTCTTTGTCACTCTTTTTCAAGATGACGTTGATGATTGCCGTAAGCAATCCAATTCCTGCGATTTTGAAGATAATATCTATTGCCATAATTCACCTACGCTAAAATTATCATTATTGCTATGCCGAGTACGAGTCCCAACTTTGGCAGAAGATTTCCCGTCGTCTTGCGTTCTTTTTCGGCTTTTTCCACAGTTCTTTTTAGTTGACTTGCCGTCATATTTAGTCTCGACATCTGCGTGTCGTAATCGAATTTACCTAGCTCGCAGAAAAACTCTTTGAGCATGACTTTATCGGATTTAGATACGTACTTGCTGTCAAAACACTTCTTTACCTCTTCTTGCGTAGGATTGCCGTTGTCCACAGCGTTGACGTACTCGCCTAAATCTGTATAAAACGCGCCCTTTCCGCCGGATATAAATTTACGTCCTATTTGCGGGAGTTTGTCGTTGGCGTAGCTCATACCGTCTCGCAAAGACGCCAAGAACTCACTGAAATCTTTGAGATACTTGCATCTCTTGTCGTAGTAATTTTTGCCTGCTAATCCAAGGTATGCGCAAATAAAGCAAAGCACTCCGCTGATTGCAAATTTAAGCATAGTTGCCTCTCAAATCTATTATTCTATCTACGTTACCTATACCGATAATCGACACCACGTAGCGAAAATCATTTAAAAGTCGCGAGTAAGCAGGACTCTTTTTGACCTTGGCAAGCTCGTCCGAGTGCAACGTGGCAATGACTTTTACGCCGCACCTAATACAGTCGAGGATACAGTCTATTTCCTTTTCGCCGAAGATTTCGTCAGTAGCGATGACGTCGGGACGCATACTGCGAACTTGGGAAGAATAAGCCGTGATTTTAGGCACGCCGACTACGATATCCGTGCATGCGCCCAGGTCGATTGACAACCTACCGTCGACGACGCCGCTCAATTCTCCTCGCTCATCTAATACCAATACGTTGTATTCTCTGTCAGACAGTGACTTTATAAGATATCGCAAAAGCGTAGTCTTTCCCAGACCGGGCTTGGATATGATCAATGTATTGTCAAACTTATTAATCAATCCGTCGACTTTATCATTGTGAATTTCTACGTATCTAGGTATTCTAATACATAGCGAAGTAATGTTTTTAAGTGTGGATAACTGTCTATTCTTTACCACTCCTTCGCCTGTAATTCCTATCCTTATTCCACCGTCGTAAGTTATATATCCGTCAGCCAAATACTCGTTGTAAGCGTATAGCGACGACTTCGTAGCCGCCCCAAGCGTATAAGTCAAGTCGTCTTTACCCACGCTCACGCCGTCAAGCCTTTTGTACTTTCCCGCCTCGGCGTAATACAAAGGTTTATCAAGTCTCAACCTTATTTCCGTAAGAGTATTTAAATCAGCCGACCTGTACAGCTCGTTGAAAATAGATATAGGCAACAACTTCGACAATAACCTTTCCATACAATATATTAATTGACGGAATTTGCCTCTATGCCAATATTACAAACATATCAAAATCAATGAATTTTTCGACAAAAAAATATATAAAAAAGCCACCCCCTGTTCGGTGAGAAGGGAGTGGCTAAAATTCTACGTGTGAAATTAAACGCGTGACATATAAGAGCCAGTACGCGTATCAACTTTGATAGTATCGCCCTCATTGACAAAAAGCGGAACTTGCAAAGTAAATCCGGTCTCAAGAGTTGCAGGCTTGGTTGCGCCTTGCGTTGTATTACCCTTAGCGCCCGGTTCGCAGTGCGTAATCAAGAGTTCAACAAAGTTGGGAGCTTCGACTGAGAATGGAGAGCCGTTGTAGAAAGATACGGTTACTTCTCCGTTTTCCATAACGAATTTGAGAGCGTCTTCGCAAGCTTCTCCGTTGATTGGCAACATATCATACGTATTTGGATCCATAAAATAATACAAATCGCCGTCATTGTAAGAATAAGTCATTGTCTTATGCTCAATATGCGCCGTTTGGAATTTTGCCGTTGGGTTGAACGTCATTTCAACAGTACCGCCGTTGATAACGTCTCTGAGTTTGGTACGTACGAATGCTGCGCCTTTGCCCGGCTTAACGTGCAAGAAGTCAACAATTGTGACAACTTTGCCGTCCATTTCAAACGTAACGCCCTTTCTAAAATCTCCTGCCAATATAAAATCAGCCATAAAATACCTCCAAGTTTATGTTTATAGTATTGTTAATTGTTTATCAATATTAGTCAAGTCAATGACATTATCTTGCGTGATTTGTACCATATCTTCTATGCGCACTCCGAATTCTCCGTCGATATACAGTCCCGGTTCTACGGTAACAATCATATTCGGCTGCAAGACTCTGTCTTCTTTCGGCGAAAGACTAACTCCCTCGTGAATGTCAATTCCCACTCCGTGTCCGAGAGAATGGGTAAAATACTTATCAAGTTGACATTCCTTGAAATACTGCCTTGCGATAGCGTCGCCCTCTTTGCCTGTCATTCCCGCTTTCAGCCCGCCGATTGCAAGCGCTTGAGCCTTAAGTACGCAGTTGTATATGTCAGCTTGCTTTGTACTTATTTGTCCATATCCGACAGTCCTTGTCATATCAGAACAGTACCCCTCATACTTTGCGCCTATGTCCATAGTGATGAAGTCGCCGCTCTTGAGCTTTCTTTGATTGGGATGAGCATGCGGACTTGCCGTATGATCTCCAAATGCTGTGATAGAATCAAAGGCTATTTGACAGCCGTAACGCTTCATAATATACTCGATATATGCAGCCAACTCGACTTCGCTTATTCCCTCTTTGATTATCTTCAAAGCCTCTTTATATGCAAGTTCGGTCACGCTCTGAGCCTTTTTGATACACTCAATCTCAAAAGCCGATTTTATATCGCGAAGCATGGATACAGACGGCGTGATATCTATCAAATTGTCTCCTGCAACTTGCGAAATTGTCTTATATTGTCCATAAGAAATATCGCACTCAATGCCTATTCTGCTTCCCTCGATAAGCGTGTCAGATTCTCTTATATCTTGACACAATACCTCAAATCGCTTGCCTAACAACTCCTTTGCCTCAAGATAATATCTCATATCTGTGAGAAAATACGAATTGCGTTTTGTCAAGATGATTTGACAGTTGGTAGATGAATATCCCGACAAATACCTCGTGTTTGACGGAGTCAATATTACAAGTGTATCCACTCCGGCTATATCGTATAACTGCCTGCAAATATCCATAAAATTATTTTAACATAATTTTAAATATATGTAAAGCCTATACGCAAAATCAATGATTATTTTCTCAAACAAGGCTCTTATAATACGTTTTCATTGCCAAAGCGTCTCTTGTCTGAGTGCCCGCAGACTCGCAGACGATATACGGATTGAGCTTATAATCGGCAAATACCTGCATCAGCGGCTCAAACTCCGGTCCGTACGTCGTGTCGTCAAAAGTCAAATGTCTTACTTCTCCGCCCGAAGAATACTGAATTTTGGAAAAATGTACGTGCATTCTATCGGTTTTGCTTTCTCCTACTCCCTCCAAAAGCCTATCAATCGTGCGCTTATAATCGTCTTTTGTGAAATACAGTCCCTTTTCTCTTGAATTGAGGTGTCCAAAATCTATGCAAGGCACAATATTGTCGTCTCCCAACTTGCACATTGCAATGACTTCTTCCAAGTCTCCAAGTTGAGCAATCTTGCCCATCGTCTCTGGACAAAGTATCAAATCCGCGAACCCCTTGTCGTTCTTGATTTTCAAAACTTCTTCAAATCTTTTGAGCAAAACCGCCATTGCCTCTGCTCTAGGAGTCTTAAGCGGACTTCCCGGATGAAATACGCATCTTTTTCCGCCAAAAGCTTTGAGCGCTCTCAGCGAATCAAAAATATATCTGTGATTGTTGGCAGCCTTATCCTCTTCCTGCGTTGCAAGATTGATAAAGTACGGCGCATGCACGCTTATCTCTATACCGTTTTGCGCAAATTCCTTGCCTATTTCTTCTGCAGTCTGAGCTTTTAACATTACGCCCCTGCCAAAAGAATACTCAAAACAATCTAGCCCCATATCTTTGAGCCATGCTCCCGCTTCTATTGTGTGTTTCTTCCCGCTCTCGGCAAATTGTTCGCACAATCCGCTAGGTCCGAATTTTACCATAAATACCTCACTGCTTGCTCTCTAACGCAAAATTTACGTCTTTGCTTATTCTTTCTGCAAGCTCTTCTTTTGAAGTGAATTTTTTTATATCGCGTATACGCTGCAAAAATTTGATAGTAATTTTTTTGCCGTATAAATCGTCTTTGTAAAACAAAATGTGACTTTCAATATTAAAGGTCATATCGTCAAATGTGGGATGAGTTCCTACGTTGGTCACAGCCTTGAGCCAAACTCCGTCAACCAAAACTCGAGTATAATATACTCCGCACTTAATCTTTAGTTTATCGCGCGGATATTCTACGTTGGCGGTTGCAAAGCCCATATTTCTTCCGCGTTGCTGTCCGTGTTCAACTTGACCTATGACAAAGTATGGCTGTCCAAGATAAAAATTAGCTTTCTCTAATTCTCCGTCGCAAAGAAGCTTTCGTACTCTCGTCGAAGATATTTTTCCGCCCTCGTCTATTGCAAAGGGTTCTACGACAAGTTCGACGGAATTTGCATCGCACCATGCTGCTAACAATTCCACGTCGCCCTCTCCCTTTGCGCCGAATTTATAATCTTTTCCTACTACGATCCCCTTGATATTCTTATTTTCAGAAAGTTTGCGCAAAAAATCCAAAGGACTCAACTGTGAAAAAGTTACGTCAAACCGCGCCTTAATGCAATAATCAACTCTCAAATCGTCCAATTTACTCAATCGTTCTTCAAAATTAAGTATTTGACCGCAATTGTCTTTGACAAGTATTTCAAAAGGATTGTTGTCAAACGTAAAGACTCCGCATTTTGCTCCGTTTTTAAAAGCAAGCAATTTTGCAGATTGGATTAATTTAGTATGCCCGATATGAAGGCAGTCAAAGAAACCAAGCGCAATAATTAATGCGTTGTCGCAAGGCTGGGTATATTCTATTGTCTCAATACCTTTCCATCTGCTCATTTTATTCAACAATTAATCTTGCAAATAGCACGCCGATTTTGCCTTTCGACGCCTTACGCTGATAATAAAACACACGTTAGAGTTGTATTCGACTCCGTAATTACCGTCTTCCAAGTCAATATCAATACATCTTCCGTTGCGAAGTTTTACGTAAGTATTGTCGTCAAGCTGTATTATTGGCATGACGAGTTGCAATATTTCTTTTACGTTGCGAACGTATTCTAAGGGTTTGTTTATAAAGTCTTTAAGCGCAACTGCGTCGTCTAACGAATAACCTCCGCAATTTACTCTCGTCAATTTGGACATATATCCGCATGCGCCGACTTCTTGAGAAATATCGCGGCAAAGACTTCTGATATACGTACCGCTGCTGCAAGCAATTGACAAAGTTATATCTTGACACGCGTCTCCAATAAGGGTCTTATCCAAGATTGCAATATCCTTTACGGTCACGTTTTTCGCCTCAAGTTTGAATTCCTTGCCTGCGCGCGCCATATCGTAAGCCCGCTGTCCGTTGACGTTGACTGCGCTGTACTTTGGCGGAACTTGGGATATTTCGCCCACAAATTTAGGCAAAACGTCCAATACGCTTTGATATTTAGGCAACTGAGAAGTTGCAATCAGCTTGCCCGCTCTGTCTATAGTATCTCTAGCCTCTCCAAAGGTAAAAGTAGCCTCGTAAGACTTTTCTTTCGTCAACAGATAATCAAATAGTCTCGTCGCATTGCCAAAGGCAACTATCAATACTCCTTCAGCCATTGGGTCGAGAGTCCCCATGTGTCCGCACTTGGTTTTTTCATTTATAGCGTGGCTTAATGCATTTCTGCATTTGATTACTACGTCGCTGGAAGATAATCCAAGTCCTTTGTTTATTACCGTAAATCCATTCATAAAATACCTAAAATTCTTATAACTCGTCTATGCAAGCCTTTAGAAGCTTGTCCTTTACATCCTCGTAAAATCCGGAAATTCTGCATCCTGCGGCGTTCTTATGTCCGCCTCCGCCAAATACTGACGCGATTCTTGACGCGTCGACTCTGTCGCTGGTGCGTATACTTACCTTATAGGAATTGTTTTGCTGTGTCTGCGTAATAGCTACCGCCACTTCAACGGCGTCAATATCTCTGATATAATTAATTGCGCCCTCAGTATCTTCCATTGCCGTATCGGTTGCAATAAAGTCTTCTTGCGAAAAATATATCAATCCTATCTTGCCGTCTTGGAAAAACTTTGCCTTTGAAAGAACTCTCATTCGCAAATTAAAGACTTTGAGAGACACTGACTTCAAAAAGTGCTCGCATATTTCGCTAGCCGAAAAATTATATTTAATAAGTTTAGAAGCAATTTCGTGCGTTTGCTCAGACACGTTTGAAAAAGTAAAACCGCCGCTATCGGTAACGAGTCCGCTATAAAGCAATTTGGCGACGGTATCGTCAAGACACGGCTTGATTTCGTCCATTGCTTTGATTACTTTATACATGACCTCGCAAGTTGCGCTTACACCCGGTTCTATAATATTGATATTGCCGTATCTGCTATTGGTCTTGTGGTGGTCTATATCTACGCGGAATTTCGCCTTATTGAATAGATTGAGATACGCGCCCATGCGGTCGTATTCTGCGCAATCGCAAGCAATGGCAAGATCGCACTTTTCAATTTGAGTCTTGTTGTACTCGTCTATGCCTTCCAATGTTTGAAGCGAGTTTCTAAAAACGCCGTCGCAATAGATATATACTTGCTCTTTGCCATACAGTCTCAACGCTCTGAACAACGCGAGCGCGCTTCCGCACGTATCTCCGTCGGGATTTTGATGAGAAATAAGGCAAATGTTTTTGCTACTGTCGACTGCGTTTAAAAACTCTCTATACATTATTCTTGGCTATCCTCCGACGCGCCGTTTTCTTTTTTGTGAATGTCGTCAATAATTTTGGATATCTTCATACCGTAATCAAGCGAAGTGTCCAACTTAAACCTAAGCGACGGCATATTGCGCAGTTTAATCAAATTCTTAAGACGGGATTTTATATATCCTTCTGCGCTGTGAAGTCCGTCAAGAACCTCTTTCTCATTGCCGTTAGCGCCCAATATGCTGACGTATACTTGCGCAAGGGTCAAGTCTCTGTCAACTTGCGTATCAGTCACGCATATCATTTTGCCCGCAACTCTTGGGTCGTTGATGCCCTCTCGCAATATTATCGAAAGCTGCTTTTTGAGTTCTGCATTGATTCTTTCGTATCTATTCATTGCTCAATCTGCTCCAAAATATAGCTCTCTATTATATCTCCAATCTTGACGTCGTTGAACTTCTCAAGACCGATACCGCACTCATAACCGCTGGCAACTTCTTTTACGTCGTCCTTTTCTCTCTTCAACGAAGTGAGTACGCCTTCAAAAATAATTATGCCGTCTCTGATAACTCTGACTTTGGAATTTCTTGCAACCTTACCCTTGGTAACGTAGCTACCGGCAATAGTACCAAAAGACGATATTCTGAAGGTTGCGCGGACTTCCGCTTCGCCAAGGCTGACTTCTTTGTATATCGGGTCAAGCATACCTTTGAGCGCTCTCGTCATATCGTTGATAGCGTCGTAGATTATGCTGTATCTTCTTATGTCTATCTTGTTTCTTTCCGCAAGAGCTTGAGCTTTCGCCTCGGCTTTGACGTTGAAAGCAATGATTATTGCCTTTGCCGTATCGGCAAGCATTATATCAGATTCGCTTATTGCGCCGACTGCGCTGTGTACGACAGCAAGTTTGACTTTCTTATCAGCCATATCTTCGTTGAGCTTGAGAAGCGAAGCCTTGACTGCTTCGACAGAGCCCTGTACGTCGCCCTTGATAATGAGGTTGAGCGATTTGGTATCTTTTCCGTCTCCGAATATATCGTCAATTGAACGGATAGAACTAAAGGCTTGCATTTCTGCTCTTTCTTTATCGGCTCTCTCTTGCGCAACTTTCTTGGCAAGTTTTTCGTCCTTGACTACGACCATAAGATCGCCTGCTTTAGGCACTTCGGAAAAACCTTGTACTTGTACGGCGTAGGACGGGAAAGCTTCTTTTACTCTCTTGCCGTTGTAGTCCGTCATATCTCTTATCTTACCAATTGCAGTACCTGCAACGACGTAATCGGACACTTTGAGCGTACCGTTTTGAACTAATATTGTAGCGACAGGACCTTTGCCCTTGTCAAGACTAGCTTCGATAATAGAACCGGTTGCCGAACATTTCTTGTTTGCCTTATACTCGTTGACTTCAGCAACCAAAAGTATACTTTCAAGCAATTCTTTAACGCCTTGACCTGTCTTTGCGCTTACGGGACATACTATAGTATCTCCGCCCCAAGCTTCCGCCAAAATCTCATTGTCGGCAAGTTGTTGCAAAATTCTGTCGTAATTGCCGTTGGTCTTATCAATCTTATTGACCGCAACGATAATAGATACGTCCTTTGCGGCTTTTGCGTGATGGATTGCCTCGATAGTCTGCGGCATTATACCGTCGTCTGCGGCAACTACTATAATCGCAATATCAGTTACGTTTGCGCCTCTTTGTCTCATAGCGGTAAACGCTTCGTGACCCGGAGTATCGAGGAAGGTTATCTTCTCTCCGTTAAGGTCAATAGTATACGCGCCAATGTGCTGAGTAATACCGCCTGCCTCTCCGCCTGCGACGTTGGCTTTACGGATATAGTCGAGAAGCGACGTCTTACCGTGGTCTACGTGACCCATAATCGTGACGATAGGAGGTCTCTTGACGAGCTTGGTATTGTCAACTTGCGTATCTATTATATCTTTGAGCTTATCTTCTGCGCTCTTGTCTGCTTTGAGTTCCAACGTGATGTCGTAATCAATTGCGATAAGTTCTGCTTCTTCAAAAGAGATCATATCGTTGATTGTGGCAAACTTGCCCATATCAAACAATTTCTTGACAATTTCTGTTGCTGATTTACCTATCTTTTCGCTAAATACTTTGATTGGTACGCGTTCGCTAGTGAGCACAGCGTGATCAATCTTGACGTATTGAGGAGTGTTAAGATCCTTCTTAGCCTTCTTTACTTTGACGTATCTTGCGGTATCGCTGTCGTCCTCGAGAGTAGAATCGTATTCGTAACCTCTCTTCAAAAGGTCTCTCTTTGACATACCCTTCTTCTCGTCTTTATTGAAAGAAGTCTTGACGTCTTTTTTCTTTTTGCTGTCAGTCTTATTACTTATAGGTGGCGCAACAACTTCAACTCTACCCTTGGGCGCAAATGGTCTCTGTCCGCCCTGTCCGTTGTTAGGTCTTTGCTGTCCGCCTGCAGGTCTATTTCTGTCAAATGGCTGACGGTTGTCTCTGTTTCCGCGTCTAACCATATCGGGATTGATATAAGTTTGAGTCTTTTGAGCCTCTTTGGGGGCGGCAACTTGGGCGGTTTTATTTTCTGCGCTATCTACTGCGTCTTCTTGAGCGGATGGCGTCTCATCTTGCTTTGCTTCTACGCCTTCTTGCTCCGAAATCTCGCCGTTAGATTGACTTTCCTCGATTGCCTGAGCTTCTTCTGCGCGTTGCTGTTCGTACAAAGCGGCAAGTCTCTCTTGCTTCAACGCATTAATTTTGTCCTCTAAGGCTTTGATTTTGCTTTTTGAAGTCAAGATTTGAGCAAGAAAAGGCTTAGACACGTCTCTCAAGAACGAGTCAATCTCTTTTAAACTCTTAAATTGTTCGTTTTTATTTTCGTTATTATTCATAAAACCACCTCCGTCATTATTCGCAATACGCAAGTATCGCGTTTGCCAACGACTCGTCTGTAATGGACAATACTTTAATGTTACTTCTTTTAAGAAGATTGTTGAGATAATCGGTGGGCAAAGTCAAACTCTTTGCGTCCTTTCTCTGACAATATAGCGAAAGCTGTTTTGCACTGTTTGCGCCGAGCGCCTCGTCTACGAGTATCAAATAAGGTACGCGTTTTGCCCGCTCTAGATTGTCTACTCCCCATACGACCTTGCCTGCTCTTACGGCAAAGTTGATATAGCAATCAATCTTGCCTATTGCCGTACTGCTCTTTAATTGCATCATACACCTCGGGAGCTATCTCTTGAGCAAAGTTTTTGTTGAGGAGTCTGTTTTTTACGCACTTTTCAATACAAGCCGCGCTGTCGCAGATATACGCTCCTCTGCCTGCCTTTTTACCTGTGAAATCCAAGGATATATTGCCGTCCTTGTCTTTTACAATTCTCAACATTTGCTTTTTCTCGTATGCGTTTTTGCACGCAATACACATTCTCACAGGCGGTTTTTTCATATTACTCGCCTATGTTGTTGATATCGCTGCCTGCCAAAGAAGAGAACGGCTTGACGTCTATTTTCCACTCCGTGAGCTTTGCTGCAAGTCTTACATTTTGACCCGACTTGCCGATTGCAAGCGAAAGTTTGTCGTCTTCGACGATAGCCTTTGCGCTCTTCTCTTCGGGATTGAGCATTACTGCGATTACTTTTGCGGGAGAAAGCGCTCTGGAGATATACTCGCCCATATCTTGGCTATATCCTATTATATCGATTTTTTCGCCGTTAAGTTCTTGAACGACGCTGTTGATACGCATACCCTTTTGACCTATACAGCTTCCCACTGCGTCGATAGAAGAATCTTCTGCGTATACAGCCATCTTTGTACGGTAGCCGGCTTCTCTGACAATTCTCTTGATGTTGACAAGATTTGCTTTGATTTCCGGCACTTCCATCTCAAAGAGTTTTTTGACAAAACCGTTGCTTGCTCTCGATACCATAACTTGAGTAGCGCCTCTTTGATTTGTACGAACGCTCTTGACATATACGTTGATTACGTCGTTGACGTTGTATCTCTCGCCTCTTATCTGCTCGGACGGCAACATTACGCCCTCAAGTTGAGTGCCTGCCATTTCCAAATATACGGTATCGTTTTCAACTCTTCTTACGATACCCTTGACGATTTCGCCCTCTTTGTTGTTCATTTCGTCCTTTATGAGTTCTTTTTGAATCTCATTGTTGCGTTGAATGATCACTTGCTTTGCCGTTTGCGCGGCGATACGCGAAAAGAGCTTTGGAGAGATTTCCTCTTTGACGATGTCTCCTACCTTATAAGAATTCTTGATTTTCTTTGCATCTTCAAGAGAAATTTGCTTTTCTTCAGTTACCTCTTCTACGACGGTCTGATAAGCGTAAATCTTTATCTCCGATCTTTGCGGATTAAGAGTAACGGTAACGGCTTTGGTTATTCCGTTTTCTTTTCTGTAAGCTACTTCAATACCCGTTTGCAATGCTTCAATGAATTGCTGTTGCTCAATTTTCTTTTCTTTTTCAAGCGCGTCTAACGCAAGAAAGAAATCCTTGTTGATCATTTTGTCCTCCTAGAAGTGTATAGCTTCCCTTATCAAAGCTACATCCTTTATATTAAGTTTTAAGTTTTTTGATTTATACTCAAGCTCGACTTGTTGAGCGCCCTCATCATAGCCGAGAAGAATAGCGTTGAATTTTTTGACTTTTCCAAGCTCCGCTAAAGGCTTGTAAAGAGATACTTCCATCTCAAGTCCAATCTTTTTTGCAAAGTCCCTTGCCGTCTTGAGCGGCCTGTCGATACCCGGAGACGACACGTTGAGATTATACGGCGCGCCGCCGGTTGGATCAAGTTCGTCTAAAGGCGCGTCTATAGCGTTGTGTATCAACTCGCAATCGTTGAGATCCACTCCGCCATCCTTGTCGATATAAATTATCAGCGTATCCTGTCCGTAAAGCTTTTTATACTCGACGTCGACAAGTTCCATACCGTTTGCCAATATAATAGGCTCGACAAGCTGCTGTACCGATTCGGTTATCTTTGACATACTACCTCTATGCTATAATTTAAGCGACTGCTTGTGACAGTCGCTCTAGTAATCTACTATTGCACTAATAATATACCATATTTATTTACTGCGCGCAAGCGTTTTATACTATATATTTAATAATAATTATTAATATTAAATATTTAAGTCTAATCCTCTTCTTGCGTTGCTCTATCTTTGCGCTTCCTTTGCTTTGTCCATTTTTATGCGACGAACTAATTGTACCGTGAAAGCTACTAACATTGCATAAAACAACAATGCAATTATACTTACAGCTACACCTATTGATGTGTATTTAGTTAAAGTTTCACTTCCACTTCGAGAATGTCCTTTGCCGTCAATATATATTGACTTTGTCGGATGCGCTTCAACATATTTCAATACTTCATTAGCAGATCTGAATTCTCTTGAAGTTTCTGTTATATAACAGTTTCCATTAGAATCATAATACTCGTATATCCCAAAATAATCATATCCATCTCCATAAAAATTCCCAGTCTGATGATTTTGCCTTCCCACTTCTTTAAATTTTGCTTCTACCAACTGCCCATTTACCAATATGTCCTTTACTTCAGCATACTCATTTATAAAAACAACAACGGAATATGTCATCAAACTTGCCATCATTATTGAAAAAAGCATAAATGCTACGCAAAATGATATCTTAGGCGGCGACAAGTCAAAAACCTCTCTTAATTTTTTCACTTTATTACCTCTCTATGTTACCCATCAATATTTCTGTACTTGTCGTCCATAAGTTTGACGAAGACCTTTGCCGTAGCCTCTGCATCCTCATAAGCGCGGTGCGCATTCCTGTTGACAATACCGTAATGGTCGCATAAGGCTCCCAAAGAATGACGGCGAGACGACGGAAGAATCTTTCTCGCCTCCGTAAGAGAGTCCACCGTCTGGAAATAGAAGGGATATCCAAGTTGCCCCGCAAGTCTCTTGACTATCTTGAAGTCAAATCCCGCTCCGTTGTGCGCAACCAAAATATAGTCCTTACAGTAATCCATGAAAAATCCAAAGACGTCTTCGATATACGGCGCGTTCTTAACGTCTTCGTCATATATATGATTGACTTCGCTTGCGCCGCTTGGAATACTTCTCTTGGGGTCGACGAGAGTGTCGTAATACTCAACTATCTTGCCGTACTCAAGTTTTACCGCGCCGATTTCTATTATATCGTCTCTCTCGGTATCTGTACCCGTAGTCTCCAAATCGAACACCATAAACTTGTTGTTCATAATATAATCGCAATGCCCAAGCAAGTCTAAAAGGCTGTCGTTCATATCTACGTCATACGCCTTAGGCGTTTGGAAAATCTTGATTTTATTGGCAAGTTTAATATCTTCTCGACGCTTTTCCAAACTCTCGTAATTAATCTTACATAGCGCAAGTTTCGTTACGGAAAGTTCGTTTTTGCCCGAATAATCGCTATATCTGTAATCGCCGGTAATAATTACGTCGTCGCCGTCTTTGAGTACGTCTAGACAAGTAGTAAAATCCTTTTCCCCTTTATTCGCCTTTGGCTTGCGAGTTCTTGCAAAATACAGACAGTCCATTTTGCCGGTTGTATCCGATAAAACAAACTTAAACAGCACGGATTTCACTTTTCGATCTGAAGAATTTTTATCCAAGATATTAAATCGTTTTAGTTCGCTGACCGTTCCGCATACGCAGATACCGTCCATTTCTTTTTTATATTTCTCTATGTATCTTGGCTTGCGTATTATGTCTTTGCCCACCATATAATGATACGCGCCCACGATTTCTATTTCGCCGTTGTCGACGTATTTTACGTCCTCTCTCTCTTTGAGCAACTTGGCGGTGTCGACGGTTTTGCACACTTTGATATTGACGATTACTTTGTCAACGCAATTTTGGTTGTAGATATGCTTTGCAAGCTTTTCTTTAAATCCGCTGTTTTCGCAATAGTACTGCGCGGTATTGAATACATATAAATCAATGATAAGCCTATTCCCATCAATCTTTACGTCAGTCATTGACGGATCCATTTGCGATAATATAGTCTGATGCTTTGACGTAATATAGTTTAACGTCTGTTTAGATACGGCTTCTTTGTTTATCAAATTTTTTACAAATGCTATTTTCAAAGCAAAAGTAGATGGCACTTGACTTCTGCAAAACTCTTCGATTACCCTTTTATCTTTTTCCGAAAACTTATCTTCCGTGATATCTTGCGGTAATAGGCATACGACGGAGAGCGAATTTGCTCCCACGTCAAGATTGAGTTTGGATATTCTCAAAAATTCGTATTTGTTGCCCGTAGCCGCATTTAGTTTATCTATGAACTGCATAATCTTCCGTATATTTTTTATTTCTCTTTGTACTCTATTATATATTTCTTTAGCGTCGTCAATATATCGTCGTTTGGCACAGTCTCGACGTATTTACCGTCTACGAATATAGCAGACTTGTCCTTACCGCCTGCAACTCCCAAATTTGCGCCTTGCGACTCGCCTATTCCGTTGACTACGCAACCCATTACTGCAATTTTAAGATTGCGTTTAATATCCTTGCACATATCTTCCACTTGCTCGGCGAGCGACTTGACTGCAATGTTGGTACGCGCGCAAGTGGGACAGGAAATGATTTCGCAATAAGGATATGGATATTTATCGCACGCTTTGAGTATATCTTTCGCAGCCTCGACTTCTTTGACTGGATCGTCGCTCAACGAAACTCTTATAGTATCGCCTATGCCTTCGCAAAGCAACGCGCCGATGCCGATAGCCGACTTTACAAGTCCGGTATGATACAATCCTGCTTCCGTCACTCCCAAATGCAAAGGATAATCGCATGCCTTGTCGAGTAATCTATAGGTATCAAGCATAACTTTGACGTTGGACGACTTTGCGGATATAACTATGTCGTAAAAGTTGCATTTCTCAAGTACGCTGACATATTCTAGCGCGCTGTCTCTCATTGCCTCCGCCAAAGGTTTTGATTTGTGCGCGCTGTCCAAAGACCCGCCGTTGACGCCAATTCGCAAAGCGACGCCTCTTTCCTTTAGATAATCCGCAAGATACTTGGCTTTGTCCACTCCGCCGATATTACCGGGATTGATACGAATTTTACTTACTCCTGCGTCCGCAGACATAAGCGCAAGTTTATGCGAAAAATGTATATCGGCAATTATAGGTATGTCCACCGCTTTGATTATCTCTTTTAACGCAACTGCGCTCTCTTCGTCGGGGACTGAACATCTCGCGAGTTGACAACCGGCTTCTTCCAATGCCTTGATTTGCTTGATAGTGCCGTCTATATCCGACGTCTTGGTATTCGTCATTGACTGGATAGTGACGTTGCCGTCGCCAATGAGTATATTGCCCACTTTTACTTGCCTTTTCATTTTATCCTCATACCGTACTTATTTTTGTTTACTTACCTACTTAAAAAAGTGTACTAAATCCAATACTATTGCCAACGCAAGCAAAACGATAAGTCCCACGAAATGGACTGTACCCTCGATTTTGCGATTGATAGGCTTACGTCTTATTCCCTCTATAATTGCAAAGACTATTCTTGAGCCGTCCAACGCAGGCAAAGGCATTACGTTCATTATACCTATTGATACCGACAAAATACAAAATCCGTATATTATCGCAGGTATGCCCGCCTGTACGAGCTGAGCAAGCGAAAAGATTGCCGTTGCCGTTCCGCCCATAGATTCGCTGACTGATACCGACCCGTTGAAAACTTGCTTCAGCGACTTGCCTGTCACTCGCAATACGTCGTAACCAAACGCCGCTCCATGTCCCAAAGCCTTGCCAAAAGAGAGCTTTTGTACGCTAAACGCGCCCAATGCCATACCCAAGCCTTTGTTTTTACTTACGCTTTCTTTTAGTATTTTGTTTCCGTTCTCGTCTACCTCTCCGCTGTCGGTATACGTTACGTAGTAATGCTTTTTGACGTTAAGCGTAACTTTTTTGCCGTCTCTGAATACTACCACCGACAAATTCTCGCCGTCTCCGCTTGAGATAATTTCGCTCAATCTGTTGTACTCAAGCAAGCTGTAAGCGTCCTTGCCGTTGACGGATAAAATTACGTCGCCTTGCTTGAGCTGTTGAGAATTCTCTATCACTTGATACGTTTCCTCGTCAACGTACTCAACGTGTTGATATACTTCGCCCACCACTGGGAAGTACTCGCCGTATGCGCTGAAGAATATCGTGATGACAATAAACGCCGACAGGAAATTAAATCCAGCGCCCGCAAACAATACTATAATTCTCTGCCAGATGGGGCGATTGTTAAAGTCGTGCGGATCTTTGCTCTCTTCGTCCTCTCCGCCAAAAGCGCAAAAACCGCCAAAAGGAAATGGACGGATGGAAAAGACCTCTCCAGTCTTTTTGTTTGTCTTTGAAAAAATCTTAGGTCCAAATCCTATGGCAAACTCATTTATTTTGAACTTGAATATTTTACCGAAAGTATAGTGCCCCAACTCGTGCAGAACAACCATAAGCATAAGACAGAGCAAAGCCACCAAAATATAGCCAATCCATTTTAGCACTTCAATTCCGCTTATCGCCAACGTCAATATCATTTTTACCTCATTCGATAAGAGAGAGAACGTAACTTCTCACTTTACCGTCCACGCTATATATTTGCGACTCGCTTTCAATTCTCTGTCCTTGATAGAACTTATCCAAAGCAAGTCTTATATAATATGGTATGTCGTAGAATTTGATTTTATTATTCAAATAGGCTTTTACCAAAATTTCATTTGCAGAGTTCATTATTACCGGCGCAATCCCCTTTTCCTTTGCGCAATACTTTGCTATTGCAAGGCATGGGAATCTATCTTCGTCGGCCTCTTCAAAAGTCAAATTCTTGCCAATGAAATCATAGGTATTAAAAGCGTAATCTCCCCTTTGCGGATACAGCATTGCAATTTGTATAGGCAGTCGCATATCGGGATAGCTCATCTGCGCTATGACGCTTCCGTCAGCATACTCAACCATGCTGTGCACAACGCTTTGCCTATGTACCAACACTTTTATATCGTCGACGTCGACTCCAAAAAGGTGCATAGCCTCTATTATCTCAAGTCCTTTATTCATTAAAGTTGCGCTGTCTATCGTCACTTTTGCGCCCATATCCCAATTTGGATGCTTTAGCGCGTCGCATGCCTTTGCCTCGACAAGTTGTTCTTTTGTCCAATCTCTAAAAGCTCCGCCGCTTGCGGTTAACAATATCCTCTTTACGTTTTTTGCCGTCAACGACTGCCATATTGCGCTGTGTTCGCTATCTACCGGAAGTATCTCAACTCCCATCTTTTTTGCAAGAGGCATAACGAGTTCGCCTCCCGCCACTAATGTCTCTTTGTTTGCCAAAGCGATATTGTTACCCGCATTTATCGCCTTGATCGTGGGCTTAAGTCCGCTTATACCCACAAGTCCGTTGATAAGCAAGTCAACTTTAATTCCCGCAAGTTGGCATACTCCTTCTTCGCCCTCAAATACTTCAACGTCGGGAAAAGACGCTCTGACTTTCTCCGCCAAAGCCCCATTGACGACGGCTACGTATTTAGGCGAATATGTTGCAATCTGCTCCAATATCAACTCGCTTGAATTGCAAACGAGTCCCACTACGTCAAACTCTTTTGGGTATTTGTCTACCACCTCAAGAGCTTGCGTACCTATAGAACCCGTACTGCCCAATATTATAATTCTTTTCATTTTGTCAGCCTTTACTCAAATATTAAAATTTTATGCGTTGACTGCTGTAACAATACCTATCAATAGATATACTAGCGGAAGAATAAAAATTACGCTGTCAAGTCTGTCCATCATACCGCCGTGTCCCGGGAAAAGTTTGCCAAAGTCTTTTATTCCCGCTTTGCGTTTTATCCAGCTTGCGCCCAAGTCGCCAAGCTCGCTCAGCACTCCGCCTACAAGTCCGAATATTGCGTAGATAAATCCCGCCGCTAACTTGCTGTCAGTGATTTTAATAAGTCCAACGTTGTTGAAGTTGACGAAAAGTCCCGTCACGTCAAACAATACGAATACAAGCATTGCTCCGATAATTCCGCCCAATACTCCGCCTATCGCTCCGCTGATAGTCTTTTTGGGACTAATATTGGGACAGAGTTTAGGTCCTTTGCACGTAACGCCGACAAAATACGCCATTGTATCCGTCATAATTGGGACTAACAACGCAAGGAATATTCCGAGCAGTCCGTATTTGCTATGATTAATAAAAAAGAACGTCGAAAAGATACCCAACGGATAGATGAGTATAAACGCTGTCGCAAGCAAGTCTTTGAGTCCAAAGACGCCTCTTGCAGCTATGTCCGCGATTACTTCAATATTTTTTTGCTCTGCAGAATCGCTATCCTCCAATTGTTGAGCTTGGTCTTTTTGTTCGACTGTCGCTACATTTTGAGCCGCGGCCTTTTCCTGCGCTCTTTGCTGTTTTGTCTTATGTATGAGCGTAAATTCAATGATTGCAATCATCAATGCTAAAAACAACGTGGCAAAAGCTCCTATCTCTCCCTTGCCAATCGTCCATTCAAATACAATTATCATGGGATAAATTGCAACGCTTGCAAAAATCAAACTTCCCTTAATTGCGCTAAATCCTGCTTTTTTGAAGGCTTGAGCCATTTCATAGACTCCCAAACAGCATATCGCAACGCCAACTATATCGGCAAGTTCGACGTAGACTTGTCGAAGTCCCAATATAGTTCCAAAAACAACTGCCAGCATTACGACGGC
>CAMWQA010000020.1 GCA_947176265.1 uncultured Clostridia bacterium
TCTTCGCCGTTGATAGCAAAGCGCGCAAGGTAATATCCTTCGTCCGCAACGGTTGATACTCTCACTACTTCGCCCTTGACAAACTCTTTTTTCTCCACGCCGTTTGCGTCGGTCAAAACCACTTTACCGCCTTTGTTGTCAAAGTTGAAGACAAATTGCGAGAGATAA
Organism: uncultured Clostridia bacterium; assembly: GCA_947176265.1. Taxonomy (GTDB): domain Bacteria; phylum Bacillota; class Clostridia; order Christensenellales; family UBA3700; genus RACS-045. The sequence continues at coordinate 169 of CAMWQA010000020.1, forward strand.
AGTACCTCGGGCGCAGGAGTAGGCTCTATGTGATCGGTCGCCTCAAACAAAACTTTAATCTTGGTATCCGACGTGATGATGAACTCGTAGAATCCGTCATGGATTTCTCTTTCTGCGCCGTCTACGTGGAACAAGTGTCCCTCTTGAGACTCTATCATGACTCTCAAAACCTTTTGACCTGCGTTCGGATGTACGGCGACTCTTACGGTTTCGCCTCCTCCAAATACCGATTTCTCCTTATTGGAAGTATCGTACACTATTACTCTACCGAGCGCTCTATCGTAGTCCTTATCGACCGTAACTTTGCTAAGACTGGCTCTTAGTCTTCTTCTAAATCCTGCCGTGTAAATTGTTGACAATACCGCAAGTAAGACTATCAACACGACCAATACTGCCAAAAACCCGACGAGTAACGGTTCGCTGACGCTTACGTCTACTGCCAACATTGCATTAACCATTGAAAACATCATCATCTTTTCTTCTCCTTGCTTTTTGTAATGTATAAATAATAACTGCTGCTGTTATTGACGCTATCGTTGCCAAAGAAATATCAATCCACAAGAGAAGGTTGCCCGACACGCCCGTGAGGCTCTTTTCAAATACTTCAAAGAAAATCTCTTCTCTAAGCGGAGAGTAAATGTCTACGATTTCCGTGCTTGCGACGAGAATATACTTACCTGCGTCCTCGGGAGGATTTTCGCCCGTAGCAATAGCTGTTCCGTCAATACGGTACTTGCCGAGTTGGTTATCGTATACTGCTCTGTAATACGTCCAAGTGACTTTGCCGTGCAATGCCGAGCCTTGCGGTTTAGAAGCCGTCGAGCCCTCTACCCAGCTCTTAATCGTAGGCAACTCAATCCATCTGTTTTCGATACTTCTAATTTCAAACAAATGATCGTTGTTGGTATCGAGGCGATTGTAATCTGCCAATTCCGGATAGTACGCCATGAGGTGGTAAATACCCGGCTTGAGACCGCTCACAACTTCTCCAACCATAGTAATATCGGTAAAGTATCCGTCTGCGGTAAGTACGAGTCTGCCATTGTCATAGCTGTTACCGTTGGCGTCTTTAGTAAACTTATCTGCGTATGCGCGGAACTGAGCGATTTCGACGTGCGAACCGTCGAGGATTTTATAATATACTTGTTCGTTGTCGCTCATTATCAAAGGCATAGCCGTAGGAGCAATCATCGTATCGTAAAGTCCGTAAGCCCAATCTCTTATAGTAGGTCTGCTCAACCATCTATTGTTGGCTTTAGTTACGCTGAATTTACTGGTTCTGGTATGCGAAAGGTAATTGCCTTCCTCGTCTTCGACGATAGTCCAATCGAGTTGATAATCGCCCGTATGCAACTCTCTCAAAACGTCGCTGAGATCAAATGTACTTACTTCAAACAATTTAGTTCCTATCTTGCCGTCTTCGACGCTGTAAATACTTGCCATAATCTCGCCGTATTGCGCCATCGGAGCTCTCCAGTATCCTCTAAACTCTTGATATGCGTAACTATTGACGTAATAGGACACTGAGGATATTTTATTCTCGTTGGGGACAATCTCAAACGGAACGACTGCTTCCAATCCTCTGTATCTGCCCATAGTATCTTTGGGTACGCCTACTTTGATAAGGTATTTACCTACGGACAAGTCGTTGATTCTATCTATCGTATCGAGAGTTATCTCGTCTCTCTCCACGCAGTTGCTGAAATCGTATTCTTTATTAAATACGTCGTATATATAATCTCCGTTGACCTTATAGACGCTTGCAAACAAATCGTTGTTGTGATATTTAGCCGAAGGCATAGTCCAATAACCAAGCGTAAACAATCCCCATTGCCACTTACTATCAGGCGCGGTAATTGCAGGCGCATTTACCCAACCGTTGGCGTTGACAAACACCTCAAATTCCAAAGGATCCGGATCGTCTTCCGAAATTTCAAAGTTGCCTTCCGAGTTGGACGACCATTCGAGTCTATACTTACCTACGCCCAAAGACTCCAATTGAGCGTTGAGGTACATAGCCAAAATACCGTTTGCTATAATTTCGCCGTCATTTCCGTTAGGTTGTATTCTTGTTACCGTAGCGACAGGAGTGCCGTGCGTAAGTCCGGGAGCTTTCCAATAAGTGCTCTTGAATTCGCCCCACATCCAGTCGCTGATTTGCGGCGCGTCGCCCGTCCAAGAATTTACGCCCATATTGATAATGAATTTAAATTCTTTTGAGTATTGGATTTCCTTATAGTTTCCGCTGTTTTGCAAGTCTACCGCCGACCATCTCAAAATATAGCGGCTTGCGTCCAAGTTGGCAAGCACGTTGGCAATTGACAACTCGTTGGATACGCCGTCAAATACGATGGACTCTGCGCCCGTCTTTTTATCTACTTTGGTAAGCTTTGCGACGGTCGTACCGAATTTAGCCTGAGGCATAGTGAAATACTGTCCGCCGTCTTTGCCGTATTCGCCCCAAGTCCAGCCGTACTGTATGCCTTCCGACACGGTTGGGTTGTCATTCTCATGCATATCGGCAATCTTGTTTGGATCCCAAGCGTTGGGGTTAACGTCGACCTTGAAGTTGATATACGGACGAGTCAAAGCTCCGTAGTTAGCGCTCTCGGCAATTGACCAAATCATATAATAATCGCCTGCGTCGAGGAAGTTCATAACTATATCCAAGGAATATAGCGCAATGTTTGTGCCAATCGCGCTGCCGCCAACGCCGTCTTTGCCCTTATAGATAGACGCGTAAGGCGTACCGTATTTAGGAGCGGGTTCTACCCAAGTTGGATTGCCGCCTGCTATATCGTTGTTGTATTCGCCCCAAGTCCAGCCGTGAACAAAAGCCGTTGCGTCGCTTTCGCCGTCTTTCCAACCGTTGCTGTTTTGCTTTACTTCAAAAGTTACTGAATCGGTAAAACTATTATAGTTGTTAGTTCCTGCCACTTCAAATCTCATAGTATAGTTGCCAACGCCCAATTCCGAAAGGTATCTTGGTATCGAAAGCATAGCTACCGCATTGTTGTTGACGTAGATAGTGACGTTGCCGAATTTAGTCTCGACGTCTTTCCAAGTACCGTCGACGTAATTGTCCCATTCCCAATTCTTATTGCCGATAACGGGAGTCTTGCCCTCTTTCCAGCCATTGGAAGCTTTGTTTATACTGAATGATATAGGTGCGCACTCAATTTGTTTGTAATTGTTTGAAGCCGATACCGAAGCGTAGAGCTTGTAAGCGCCTACGTCAAAAGAGTTAAGACGAGCGTAGAACGCTTCCAAAACGACGTCGTTGTTGTTAAATCCGTCGCCCAATTCCCACTGCAACGTAGCCACACGCTCATCAGGATTGCCGCCGCCCATTTCTTTGTATACGACGTAGGTCAACATCATATTGTCCTCTTCGTGTTCAGGAGCGCATATTACGATATCTCCCGTAGCCAACTGCGAATATATCCAACCGCCGTTTTTGACTGACGGCAAAGTTTTAAACTTATTGCTTGCCGCGGTAATACGGAAGAACAAGTCGGTTGACATACCCTTGTAATAATCGTCGCTAGGCACGTTGACGGCAACTATGTAATTACCCACGTCTATCGGACAACTGTCGAGAGCCGCGCCTCTCGTATATTGACCGGTATACTCGTTGAAATTAGCGTTATAATAAGTCAGATTGATTTTATTAAGGTCTACGCTGTGCGTAAGTTTGATTATGCTGAGATCAAATTCGTGTTCCGTACCGTCGTATTCCCAATCCTCAATAGTAGGAACTTTATCGTTCAACCAACTGTTTTGTCCCAAATATACCGTGATAACTTCCAAACCGGATCTGGCTTCATAGTTAGTTCCGTCGGAAGTCGTCCACCATACGGAATAGTTACTTCCGCTTTCGGTACTCTTGAGACCCGCAATCGCCGTCAAGAACTGCGCATACGTCAATGATTTTGTGATTTTGATAGGTTCATCGGTAGTTGTAGCGGCGCTTAAACCGTCGACGTAGCTACCGTTTTGCGAAATACGATAACCCACGTTTTCACTGTCAAAGCGAGCCGTATACTTAGGTATCAAGTCGGTAGTAGACGTACCGATTGTATAATTGAATACCGCAAAATTTTGGGTGAGCGTATTAGCGGCTTTGGTAACGCGGAATTCACGTTGGTCGTCTATTGCGAGATAGTTGATACCCCCTCTTTCGTTAACGTCCGATTGATCGCCGTGTACTCTAAGCGTATACTCTCCTACGTTCAACATATTGATAAGCTGAGCGTAAGTATAAGTCGTACCTGGAGCAACGTCTGAGGTGCTTTTGATATTTTCGAGTTTAATGCCGTTTACTACCGCCGCTTCCGTAGTCTTTCCCGTACATACGGAATATGTGAGCTGTGTATCGTACTTAGCGGTAGCGGCGTTGAGATTATATCCCATTTGGAATTGGGAATATGCCCAATCGTTTGCCGTAATGGTATTCGTCCATACGTTGTTAGCCGACGCAATCGTAAACGGTACTGCGCCTTGTACGAAAGATTCGCTTGAATTGTTGAGACCGGAATAGTTATTGTGACTATATACGGTAGCAACCAAATAATATCTTCCCGCAGGAAGACCCGCAAGTTTTTTAGCAACGCTGATTGGCAAGACAAAGTGATCTCCGTTTTTCAAGAAATTGCCTTGAGCGTCCGTTGCGTATTGGAAGTGGAAATCTCCGTTGTCAAACTCAACGACGTTATACATATCGTTGCCCGTCTTTGTCGAGTCGATAGAATAGATACGGAAGTCAAATCTTCCCGTTCCTCCCCAACCGTCTGCCGGTTGTTCGCCCGTTTCTTTTGGCGAAGCGAAGTAAGTAGGTATTGCGTGTATTTCAATAGGACTTACGGCGCCCGATGCGTTCCAATCGAAATTCGCGTATTGATTCCAAGTCCAGGTGGAGATACTCGGCGACTTAACCCAAGAGTTACCCGCTTGATGGACTCTTATCGAAATACTTTGTTCAAACTCTTTCCAGTTGCCGTTGACGTCTGCGGGGCAATAAGCCACCAAATTATAATCGCCTGCCGAAGCCATGCCAAACTTGGTGATATCCGTCAACTCTTCTCTATCGTCGTTATCGGTTTTGACGGGTACGAGCGTATACTTATAATCTTGCGCGTTGCCGAATCTTGTTCCCCAAACGATATCGTCCAACGTAACGGTGCTGTTCCAGGACCAACCCGCCATATAGAGCGGTATGGTAGTCGAGTTATTAGCCGCAACTATCTTATAAGGTATTTCGACGACGTTCTTACTTGCGTCTTTCTCCCAACGGTAAAGTTGAGTATTTTCCGGGCTGATTGTAAGAATCACTTTCTTATCGCCGTGATTTACGTTGTCTTGATTTGACGGGAAAGACGCCTCATAATAAGCTCGCTCGAATTCCAATTCTCCGTTAAGATAACTTATAGTCGGATAAATCTCTTCGCCCGTATAAGCGATATCCGTTATGCCTTGCGGAGCGGTAAGAGTTCTGTAAACTACCACGTTGAAATAATGTAATCTACGGTCGTTGTTATTAGGATTTATAAGCGACTGGCGATTCTTACACGTCAACTGATAGTATATGATATATACGTCGGGTTGATCCAACTGATAATCTCTCAAAAGCGGAGTTATGCTCCTATACTCGTTGGTCCACATACGGTTGAGGTTGTAAGTGATGGTATAATTGCTCTCGAATAAATTGTCGTAATTACTATCCAACCATATTCCCTTACGCTTGGTATTCCACTGCGGACCGCCGTCCAAAGCCAACATATCTTTGAGTTTCGTCTTATTATCTCCGTCGGCAAGTTTGCTCAAATCAAAGAGAACTTGATTGTATGCGCCGGGCAAGTCGTCCATATCGTATTCAAAAGTCATGCCTTGGATTTGATTTATAGCGGCGCTTTCTTCTGCCGTAAATTGCTTTTCCAATATCTCAAAAGCAAAACTCTGTTGGAAAGTATCGTATTTGGTGTTGTCGTCTTTATAGAAACTTACTTTGTATATTATTCTGTATTTTCCGACAGGCATAGAAGAGTTGAAATAATCGTCAAAGTCGGCGATAGACGTGTCGGTACAAAGCACAAGACTACCGCTTCCGCCCGTGATATATTGCGACGTCAATTCAAGATTAAACGTAATGGATACGTCGTTACCCAATGCGGCAGCCGGCTTGCTCGGCAAGTCGGTCGAACCGAATTCCCATTCCGACTTCATATTATAAGATCTTGCGTCGTTGCCGCTCTCGCCCTCATACGTCAGCCAGTTGTTGAGTTTGACGATATACCAAGTCTTAGTGATAGTCACTTCCGTTTGAGACTCGTCGGGATACATGATTAATTGACGTTTGTCGTCCTTTGCAAAAACAAATCTGTAATTATTCTTTGCCTCTTCCGTCAACGTAAGAACAATTACGTCGTTATATTCGCCCGATTCGTTGTAACTTCCGCAATTTGAATAATCGCACGTGAATATATCCTTGCTACTGTCGTGCGCGTCTTTGACTATGCTCGAAACAAGTACGAGAGAGAAGGACAGATTCTCGCCTTCGGCGCGGACAAAACTGTTCCAAAGTTCTTCTTTTGTTCCGGCGCAATCGCCCAAATCCGTCTGTTCGTCTGTGTACCAGGAATTATTGTATTTATAGAGCGTAGCGCCCTGCTCCCCTTCAACTTCTTTTCCCGGACGGAGATTGATTCTGTCTACTCCGTTGGTGGTTACGCCGAGACGGAAAATATTAAAATCTATCAAATTTACAGTTGTCTTTTTTACTTCGACGGTCATTATCGGCGCTTCCGTCGAATCCCATTCGCCGAAGTACGCGTCGGGTTGAATTTGCAACGTATATACGCCGGCTTCTTGAATGACCGAGCCTATCGACTCAAAACTCTTGGCGTTTCCGCTGCTGTCTACGTAACTCAACACCTCTACCGTATAGTCGTCTTTTATCGTTCCGGGAATACCCGTGATTTGCGGATCGTTCGCAAGCAACGCGCTGTCTGTATATTCTCTTACCTTGTCGGTGAGAGAGCGTGTCACTATTTTTTTAGCGTACATGTTAATTTTGTCGGTTGCCTTGCTTGCCGCATTGCGAAGCGATATGACGGTGCTGTTGTTATCAGCCGTACCTATGCTAGTCTCGGTATATTTTGTATTAAAATCCGTAGACGTAAACCAACTCGTCTTAGAATAGCCCGTATATCCCGTCAAAGAAGGTAAAGACTGCTCTACAAACTTCCACGTGTCGTTGCTTTGTCTCTCAAAGCAGTAAGGATTGGCGTAAAGAGCGCCATTATACCCCGACAAACTACCTGCGTATAAGCGTTGAATCTTTTCATCGTCGACAGCGGTATATTTATAAGCGCCCGCTTGCGAATCCCATTCGGCTACGTTAGGCTCGATATCTACCAAATAAGTATAGAACTTTTTCGTTCCGCCATAATCTCTCATACGGGCGTAAAGTCCTCTTGGGGGGGTTGCCCTATTGCTGTAATCGGAATAATTGCGATAGACGAACACACGGTTGTAAGAATTATTCTCCGTGATAAATCCGTTGGCTGAGCAAAAAGGATTTGGATTTGGCGACGGAGCGTAAAAGATGAGGTCGGCTTGCGTAGACGAAGAAAAACGAAGTCCGTAATCGCCGATATATTCTACGTTACCGCAGTTGAACGTAGTCATAGGCGCATTATTAAAAGCATAGTCACCGATTGTCAAAACCGCATTGTCGGGAATAGTTGTATGCCATACCCATCTGTAATAGAATGCTCTTTGACCTACGTCGTATCTCATCTTTGTTTCGCCGCTCGTACCTGCGATTACTCGCGAAGATCCGTTTATCGCAACGTTGCTTCCGAGCGTAGTCGTATTTCCCGCAAGGGAACTAAAATCGTTTTGTATCTCTGCTCCCGTGCAGTCTATATAGTCGAACGCGCCTTTGCGTTGTTCGCTGTTTACAGCCAAATCTACTTGCTCGGGCAGTCTGACCATGTAGTCTTGCGCCGCCAATAAAGCGTCGCCGCCGCTTTCCGGACCGCGATAGCCTACCAAATACCACTTGTTTGTAGCGTAACTGATTCGTCCGGAAACGGATTCAACGGTAACGTAAGATCCCATTTGCGTCGCAAGCGGGCTTGTTCTCAAAATGTTCTTGCAGAATATAAAGCCGTCGCTCGTCGTTACCAACCAAGAGCGTCCCGTTCCCTTCTTGTAGACGTTTAAATATGACGTCGAAACCGAAGTCATGGCTTTAACTTTGTTTTCAAAAGTCGTATTTGCATTAGACGGCAATTCTATTTCAACAATTTTACCTATGCTGTTACCGCCGCTTATGTATTTAAACGCGTCGTTATTAAGTCCGCTTCCGTCATCCCCAAGTCCCGACGGCAAAGATATGTGAACCATGCCGCTTGATGCAATAGCGTTGGCTTCTATTGACGTCAAAGTGTCGGGAAGAGCAATATCGTACAATCTGTCGCAACCGTAGAAAGTATACGAAGGAATAGTCCTTAAATTCGTCGCTTTGGTGAGATCTACTCTCTCCAACCAACCGCCGCCGTTACCGAATACGGCGTTGGTATTGGCAGTTCCTCTTTCAAACTCGGCAAGTTGCGAGCCGGTATTTGCCGTAATGGAAACCCACCTAACCGACGTGATACCCGTAGCCGCCTCTCTGTTTATGGCAATCTTCTTTACGTTGTTTGGCAAAAGCAAATGCGTGCAGGTGTAGATGCACGTAGTTTTTTCCATACCGATCCATGTACCGTTGCTGTCCACCTTAAGTACGCTTGTGTCGGCAAAAATATATTGACCTTCCTCCAAGCCCAATTTTTGCGCGTACGCAATTGCCAATTCTTCCGTCTCCGCAACCACGTAAGGCTTCTGTGTAAACAATGAAGTATCCGCCGTTTTGGATACAACCGCGTCCGTCGAATTTCCATAATCACTTGGGATAATTCCCATAAATGAAGATAGCCATGCTCCCATTGCCAAAAAAGCAATGAGTACCACGGCTAAAACTACCAAACTGATTTTTCTGTATTTGCTATTCGTATTCATGAAACATCTCTCCCTCACAAAAACAAATTTACATACTTACTATTTTCTCTCGATAATTTCCCCTTAATTAATTCCCCCTAAATTTTTTGAGCCGACATTTCCAAGTCCCCCAATTTCATTTGTCGGCAATCTCATTCCCTTATCACGCGCTTCTCTAGTTAAGAATTATAAATATATATAACTTACTTACATAAAAATAACACGCGTCACTTATATTATTACTTTAAAATAAAAGTGTCAACTATTTTTTTATCATTTTTTAAAATTTCCACCATTTTCCACTATTTCCCGTCATTTTTGATTTATTTCTTACAAAATCTGCAAATTTTGTTTAATCTCAAAACTACTTACAATATGGTCAATTTTTCGTCTAATATCAATACATATCACGTTTTAAACATGCATTTCCGCGTTAAACTCGTCGAGATTTTACGTCATTAGAAGCGAAATCGAGAAGCCTAAATCTCCATACGTATTAAATAAATTAGAGCGCAAACCTACTTGCGCCCTACTATTATATTATTGATATATTATATTTATTAAAATTATTAAGACTTACTGTTTTTCACTGTTGCGTGAGACCTTACGCGTACTGTCCGTTGCGGACGTTAAACTTAATCGTAACGAGTTTGCCGTTCTCTTCAAACGCAACTTGCATTACGTCTTGCTCTACGAATTCTGCGGAGATGATTTTTATATCTTTTTGCGCAAACGTCTCTTTTAAAACGGCTTTCTGCTCTTCCCCATACCTGCTTACGTCGTCGGATATAAACAGCAGACTGCCGAAAGTAGAATTAATTTTTGCGACGAGTTTGCGTTGTTCAAAAGTCATTTTCATATTATAATCTCTCAACATAAACACGTCGGGGTCGTTCATCCACGCTCTGCCGCCCAGATGACGTCGGAAAATGGTATTGCATATCGTATGCGGAGTGGACGTGTCGTCTCTTATCCTATGCTTTTGATTTTTCCAATACAGTTGCACGTCAGACCCTATACGGCAATAGTCCACCTTGCCAAACGCCGGCATAAGCGGTACGCCGCAACCGAGTATCAATTTATCTCCGCAACACTCTCTCAAGAGATCCATTGCGTCGCACATAATTTCGCCTCTCGTCTTGCCATGCATAGGCAATACGCAAGCGCCGTACAAAAAGTCGAGTTTGACAAGATCGTAGCCCCACTCATTGAGCACGACGTCAAAGACGTGTTTTATATACTCTCTCGCGCCTTCGTTGTAAATATCGAGCGAATAGAATCCTCCCCAATTGTGACCTGTGTTGTACGGTCTGCCGTGTTTGTCTTTGATAAACCAATCGGGATGCTGTTTAAATAGTTTTGACCTTTTGACTGCTGCGAACGGAGCAAGCCAAAGTCCCGCAATCATGCCTTTTGAATGTATACTGTCCGCAACGGCTTTCATACCGCTTGGGAACTTGTCTTTATCCGTAATCAACCAATCGCCGATATTCTCTTGGTATCCGTCGTCTATTTGGAAGCAATCGAACTTGGTATCTTGATTAGCAATACTTTCCAAGTCGCGTTTGATATCTTGTTCGCTTACGCGACCGTAGTAGTTATACCAAGACGTATATCCGCACCGCTTTTTATTCTCTCGGCTCTTTACGCCCATTTTGTCAAAGTATTCGTCAAATGCTCTGTCGTATTTTCCGCAAATATGCGCAAGCTCCAACAACTTGCTTTCGCCGACGTATTCCACGCCCTCAAGCTCTTTGGATATGACTATTTCATTGGCGTTGCAATCAAAAGTCACTACCGTATAGCCGTAGCGCTCGTTTAGCGACCCGAATATTTCCACGTCTTCTCCGCGTCTGACGTAGCCGTACGACCAACCGTAGAATATCCCGCTCTTTCTCGGATAATCCCAGAAGAGAATATCCCCCGCCTTTGGCAAACCGATTCTCTTCAAAATAGTCTTCGTCACAAGAAATTCAGTCAATTTAGTCAGCTCTTTCATTTGCCCTTTGGGCTCGTATTCCATACTGTCCGTCCAGCTTTGATAGCCGTTGACAAAAATCTTATCGTTTTGCAGATACGTATAAGGAAATCTCAAATCAAACTTGACAAAAGACACCTTTGCTTTTGCGTCGAGTTTGACTTTCAATATACCCTCTTCGACTACGGTATCCAAATTAAAATGCTGACATTGCGACTCGTTGCAAACATACTTCTTACCGTCGACAACGTATTTGATATCATACTTGATATTATTAGCGTCCATAATTTTCTCCCAGACCTTTAAATCTTTATAATTATAATATATTAAACGTAATTATGTCAATCGCAAGGCTTTGGACTTCTCGCGCGCTTTTTATCAATTTGTTAAAAAAAGGTTGTTTTTTGGGGCGCAGTGTGCTAAAATCTACTTGATAAAAAAATTTGGAGGTAATTTATGCCACTCGTAACATCAAAAGAAATGTTTAAGAAAGCGTATGCAGGACATTATGCAATCGGCGCTTTCAACGTAAACAATATGGAAATCATTCAAGGTATCGTAGAAGCCGCTACCGAAGAGAACGCTCCGCTTATTCTTCAAGTATCTTCCGGCGCAAGAAAATACGCTAATCCGACGTATCTTCGCAAAATGGTAGAAGCAGCCGAAGAAGTAAGCCATCTTCCTATCTGTCTCCACCTCGACCACGGCGACACATTTGAGCTTTGCAAGAGCTGTATCGACGGCGGTTTCAACTCCGTTATGATCGACGGTAGCCACCACTCTTTCAAGGACAATATCGAATTGACGAAGAAAGTCGTTGAGTACGCTCACGACCACGGCGTAACCGTAGAAGGCGAACTCGGACGTCTTGCAGGCGTTGAGGACGACGTAAAGGTATCCGCTGAAGACAGTTCGTATACCCGTCCGGAAGAAGTTGAAGAATTCGTAACAAAGACGGGCGTTGACTCGCTTGCAATCGCAATCGGTACTTCGCACGGCGCATTCAAGTTCAAGCCGGGCACGAAACCGCAACTTCGTTTTGATATTCTCGAAGAAGTAAGCAAGAGATTGCCTGAGTTCCCAATAGTACTCCACGGCGCTTCTTCCGTACCTCAAGAGTTCGTTAAGATCGTCAACGAGAACGGCGGTAAGCTCAACGACGCTATCGGCGTACCTGAAGAAATGCTCCGCAAGGCAGCTTCTATGGCAGTATGTAAGATAAATATCGACTCCGACCTCAGAATGGCTTGCACCGCAGGTATCCGCAAGCACTTCACAGAGCATCCGGACCACTTCGACCCAAGACAATATCTCGGCGACGCAAGAGCAAATATCAAGTATATCGTTAAGCACAAGCTTGTCAACGTACTTGGTTGCGCAGGTAAGGCTGACGAAATCCTCGGTAAATAAGAAAGTTTGGCAAGGAGCGAGGCTAGGCAAATCTAGAACGTCTCTTTTCCACCAATACAGCATTTAACTCAAATCGTCGTACAGCAAGTACGACGATTTTCTTTAACCACTATCTTAACAAAAAATTCGCTATTTCATTCTTTGCCTATCTCTCTTCTCGCCAAACAAAAGCAGTCCATTATTCTAGCGATACTTCCAAAAATGTCATTTCGACTGGAGCGCTGTGGAGAAATGTCAACCGATGATTTCTTCAATAGTAATTTTGAATTTTTGACCGTTTAACATATCTAATATAATCCCCTCTTTCGTCAACTCAAAATCCGCAATAAAAACTTCCTCTATAAGCGGCAATATCTCCGCCAACAAATCTTTCGAATATATAGTTTTTTCCAAAACGGCGCGTAAGTACATTTCTAATTCTTCTTTTGTAAATTCTTTTTCGTTTTCCATTTGAGTTATCCCCTATTTGTTATTTAAATATATTATAAGGTATCCAGATGGAAGTTGGCAACTAAAATACTTCCAATTGGAGACACTATATTTAATAGGAGTGTGTCTTACTATGGATATTTTATCTAATTTTGCAGAAAACCTAAATGATTTGCTTTTGGAACATAATCTAGACGCAAAAAAGCTTTCGCTAACTTTAGGTATGGGAAAAGCCAGTATTACGCGATATATAAATAAAGATAGAGTTCCCACTATCGAGTATCTTGTAAAAATTGCCGATTATTTCAAATGTTCAACTGATTATCTACTTGGTTTAGAAGATGAGATATATTCTCAAACTTTTTTGCTTTGCCCTCCGTTTGCCGAAAGACTTACATTTTTATTAAAATATTTTAAGTATTCTGCTTATAAACTTTATCATAATAATGGCATATCTAAATCTGCTTACTACAAATGGAAAAATGGTGTAAGTTTGCCAAGTTTGGAAAACGTAATTAAACTAGCTCAAATTTTCGGTTGCTCCGTCGACTTTGTGATAGGTCGAAGTAACGCATAGACTCTCTATTTACTATCTTTGTCTTTTTTGAAAAGTCCCGCAAGCCTTTCTTTGATGGCTTTTAAATGTCGCTCCAAAAATCTATTTGCGCGCTTGGCTTCCCTATATTCTTTGCGAAGAGAGGTAAGCAATTCTTTCTTAATGTTTTTGTCGGCAAAAATACTTTCCATATTGCGCACGACCTCTACGTAGTAATTGGCGACGAATTTGACGTAACCTATTATGCCCTGCTCAACTTCGTTTTCGTCTGCGCCGTTTTCCAACTTTGCAAAATAATACAACAGATCGACTATATCGTCATTGAGCTTGTCAAAATGGCTTTTGCCGTCAAGACACTCTGCAAGCGCAACGTAAGCCACCAACTGCTTGGTATACTCCTTTGCCAACGTCTGTATCTCGCCGTCTATGAGCGCAAAGGTATCTTTGTCGCAATCGAATAAATTGTCCCACTTCACGTCGTCTATTGCATGCGAATGCTTTTCAAGCTCTGCATTGACTCTTTCCAAGATGTCGTCGTCTTCTGTCAACTCGCTTATGAAATCAAGTTCTTTAGGATAAATGGCGCGATTGCACTTGCATTGATAAAAAAGAAGCGACTGCAAAAGCAGGTCAAAGTTGACAAGATACTCCTGAACGCTCAATTCTCCGTCGATACCTTTGGCAATATCGCATATCTCCACCAAAGACTTGGTTATCTTCACGTACTTTTTATAGAGTTTTTCTGCCGTATCCGCCACTTTGCTATTCTCCAAAACTTATTGATTACTTTAATATTCTAATACAATTTACGCCGTCCGTCAAGACTAACGATATAAGCCGAATATAAAATCGAAATCACTTTGGGATATGTTTTTATTATTTATTTTGCTTTGCTATTCGCAATCTCAATGCGAAATTTGTCGATTTTATACGAAATTTAAAAATTTTTGTAATTTTGAACAAAACTTATTCAAAACGCTTGCATTTTAGCCGCATTAACGCTATGATATTGTTAAAGGAACATCAAACGATAATTATTTTAGATTTCCCAACTAAATAAAAACCTAAATGCGGAGATTATACTATGCCAACCTCTCTTGATACTAATTTGCACTATTTGGCTAAAAAAGCCAAAAGCAGACTATCCGGTCGCAATGAAGATAAACCCGTCGAATACAACAAATACGTACAAAGAGCAAAAGACACGTATCAATTGATACTCAAAATGGCAACTGAAGAACAGACGGTATACAATCCCATATCTCGCTTTGTAGGAAAAGACCTCAAGAACGTACCCGATTCCAGCGAGAAGGTAAGAACCGTATTGGAGACTAGCAGACACGTCGACGAAGTCAAGCAAAGAGTGCGCGCCGATCTCATCAAAAAAGCGCGTAACAACGAAACGGTCGTGATTGACGGCAAAGAATACGACCCTCTGGATTTATTGCGCAAACTGCATTGATATCCCCTATTATTTAGAACTTCCCAAAATTTCAAGACGAGTTTTCTTGATACTTTGCAATTCGCGTATTGCGTCTTGCTCGGCTTTTGCAATTGCCTGATTATATTGCGCCAACGCGCCGTCAAGTTTAGCTACCGCCTGTTGTTGAGCCTTGACAATATTTTGTTTTTGAACCTCGCTCAAGCTTGCGTCCATCTTGCCTTTTATGTCGTCGACTTTCTTTTGAAGTTTTGCGGCAATATCTTTGAGGTCCTGCAAAGTAAAGTCGACGAATTCTATATCTTTTATATCAATACTTGCAAGCAAAGTCTTGATTTGCGCTACTACTGCCTGCGAAAGCGGTTTATCTTGCAAATTCTCCTTGCTCTTCTCAAGTTTATCGACCGCAATAGCAAGTTTGTCTCTCATATCCTGCGTCATTACGTCTGCGTTTTTCTTTGCTATCTTATCGACGTACGCGCCTATACTTGCCACAGTCACGTCGCCATTCTCGTCTTTTAATACGTTGACGTCGACTCCAAGGTCGGTCGCGATAGCAATTACGTCTTCATTAGCAAGCGCTTTATCCGTCAGATTCTGCGCAAGCTCTGCGCCCTTTGCAATTACTTCGATTGTCTTTGCCGCAATAAATAACCCGTTATATTCGGTAAGAGCAATCCCGCCTTCGACAATGCCTTTATATTCCATATATTTTGCAATATACATCGCTTCTTGCGTGGCAACTACCGATCTTTGATAGGTTTGCTCCGCCAATATCTTTGCTTCTTTAAAAGCCTTCGTAGCAAATTTTTCCGCGTTGCTATAAGCGTTTTCTACGATAGCCAATAGCTCTTGCGTACTCATCTTGACCGCATCGTCCATTTTAAGCGAGAGGTCTGCCGCCATTGCGCTGTTGATAAGTCTCAACCTACCTGCCGTCAAGTTTTGATAATTCTCGTCGTCGGGATTTTTTTCTTTGAGCTTTGCAAGTTGGTAGTTGAGTATAAACGACCCCTCTTTGTCGAATTTGATATCAAAATCTGTTGTCTTATCCACGTTATATATAGCTGCTCCGACGTATCCCAAAACTCTATCTTCAACGTCTGCGTCGTCGCTTGACACCGACACCGTGACCGCGCAATTATCTTTGGTAAGATAACCCATTCTGACAGCCAAATCTATTATCTTTTGACTGGCTTGCCCAATATCCATACCTACTATTGTTTCGCCGTACGCCAAAACCAGCGCGTCTTCGTTTTCGCAACTGTAAGACGTAATCTTTTGATTTTGATCAAGCACGAACCTCATCGACGGATTTATGTCTATCGACACGTAACTCGTGGCAATTGGCTTCTCTCCTTGAGCGCCGTCGCAACCGACGAAACAGGCTACCGCGCCCGCCGCTATCATTAAGACTGCAATTATTGCAACTGCTTTTTTCATAATCGTTCTCCTCTTAATTAATTATACGCCTTTTTACTTACATTGTCGAATATTTTTTATTTTCATACGCTTGACAAACTAACGTATATCAATTAATATTAACATAACTTAATAAATATTGCAAGGTTGCTTTGACAATCGTCATGCATTAAAAAGGGAACGGAGTGAAAATCCCCGACAGCCCCCGCTACTGTATCGGTTACGAGCGTTCATTATCACTGAAAAATCGGGAAGAGAGCGCAAGGTATGAAACCGTAAGTCAGGAGACCTGCCTGCAATATATAAGACGGATTTCGGTGGGAAGTCAAGTCGTAGCTTTTTATTGCTTGCTATTTCCGCCCCTAGTGGGCGTTTTTTATTTCACACCGATTCCAACTTCAGTATAACACATCTAAATGTGTCCTTCGGTTGCCTTTAGTGTGGTACTCCTTTACTGTACATATAGTACAGTTGCACTCGTACCGCACAAAATTCATCTCGAATTACCCTATTTAGACGCTACGCGATTTTACTAATAAAATTGTGTTACACCGAAGTCGTCATCGGTTAACTATATTTATAAGGAGTATACTAAAGAAAATGAAAAAGTATGCAAAAATTATTGTAGCAATCCTTCTCATCTTATTGCTGGCAACGGCTCTCTTTGCCTGCATCAATCCCGACAATGACACGGAAGGACAAATGACGCTCGTCGTCCTCAATGGAGACAACGCCAAAGAATACGCCGTCGACCTTGCTCAAATACCGTCGGGCAACGCGTCAAAAGGACTTATAGCAGTCTTAGATTATCTTAAAGGCAAAGGACAACTCTCCTACGCCTCCAACGACAGCGGCTACGGCGCGTATCTCACTCAAGTAAACGAGTTGAAAGAACAAGGCGGATATTATTTATACGTCTACACCGACGTGCAAGACGATTTTGACGTATCGCAATACGCTCAACAAATTACCTACAAAAACAAGAGCTATACCAACAGCGGCGTCGGCGTAAGTCAAATGAGCGTCAAAGCCGGCTGTACGATAATTATCTCTACGATATATTACGGTTGATATGAACTCTTCCCACAGAGACAGAGCTTACAAACTTGCGCTTATAGCAATTATGGCTGCCACCCTTGAGGGTGGTAAGCTTGCTCTTGCGTCAATCCCCGGCGTGGAGATTGTAACTCTGCTCTGCGCCGTCTACGGATACGTATTCGGCATTTGCGGAATAATAGCAACGTATATTTTCGTAGGTCTCGAGACTCTAATTTGGGGCGTCAACACTTGGGTAATATCCTATATCATACATTGGGGATGCGTAGCTTTCGTCTTCATGCTGCTAGGCAAATTCAAGATCCGAAATCGCCTTATAGCCACCGCAACTGCCGTAATACTGACGACTACATTCGGCGTATTGACATCGCTTATCGACACGGGACTGCTGACGGGATTTTGGAATAATTTTTGGAAGAGATTTGCCATAATGTACGTGCGAGGAACAAACTTCTATATCGTCCAAATTATATGCAACCTTCTGCTCTTCCTCATCGTTTTCAAACCGCTCGTCAAACTCTTTGACAAGATACTTCCCTATAAATTTAGAAATCTAAAGTTTTAGAATCAGTTACTTGCTCGCCTTTTCCGTCATCAACTAAATCAGGCGGTTGAGCGCTTTCACTTTTTATCTTAAATTTCTTGCGACTTATAATATAATATGACAACAGCATTGCGCCGCCGGTTGCGACCCACGAAATGGGATAAATAATCATAAGTACGTAAAAGTTCTGCGGGTACAGTCTGAAAATTGTATACACCCACACGATACGCAGTAAGCACGAGCCTACGACAGTGATAAGCGCGGGCAATAGCGACCGCCCTATACCCCTCAACGCTCCGCCTGCAATTTCGTACGTGCAAGGCAACATTTCTCCCGACAGTACGCACGTCATTCTTATCAAGGCAAATTTGATTGCCTCTTCGTCTGAAGTATAAATCCGGATAAAGAGTTTTCCGCCCAAAGCAAACGTAAGACTTAGGACTGTCGTTACGGCAAGCGCGGAAAGCATATTCAACTTAAATATCTTTTTACAACGCGCAAAATTGCCCGCCGCATAGTTTTGACTGATAAAGGTAACGGTAGCTTGAGCAAACGCGCTTACGAAATAATAGACGTAATACTCAAAATACAACGCGTCGCCGCTCCCCGCCATCGCTTTGTCTCCAAAGCCGTTGATAGCCGTCTGAATACATACGTTGGAGAGCGAAAAGACTATGCCCTGCAAACCTGCCGGCAGACCTATAGCGAATATACGTATTAGATACTTTCTTTTAATTCTCGACTTTTTAAAACGAATTCTCAAAGTCTCGTTTTTCATTATAAAGTATACTACGCAAACCGCGCTTACCGCGTCAGCGACTACGGTAGCAATTGCAACTCCCACAACGCTCATTTTAAATACTGCGACGAAGAGCAAGTTGAGCGCAATGTTTATCACGCCGGCAACAGTAAGACAGTATAGAGGTCTGCGGGTATCGCCAACGCTCCTCAAGATTGCCGAACCGAAATTATATATCATCAGGAATGGCATGCCTATGAAATACACTTGAAGATACTTTACGGCAAGCGGAAGAACTTGAGCGGGTACGTCCATAGCTTTAAGTACCGGAGAAGCGATAGATATACCGACGACGAGTAACAACGCTCCGCTTGCAAGCGCAATAACGAAAGCCGTAAATACTACGCTGTGTATATCTTCTCTTTCGTTTCTGCCGATATGCTCTGCAATTACGACGGTTACGCCGACGGAAAGTCCGGTAAAAAGATTGATGAGTAAGTTAATCAACGAACCGTTGCTGTTGACCGCAGCCTGCGCGTTGCTGTCTTCAAACCAACCGATAACAGCGACGTCCGCAGAATTGAATAGCTGTTGCAAAATACCGCTCAACGCCAAAGGCAGCGCAAAAAGCAAAACCTTCTTGAGCAGCGGTCCGTGCAACATATCCATTTGTTTTCGTTTGTTTTGTAAGACTTGATTCATATTTCACCGATAAATACCAATCAAAGATTATACGCTTACGCGCAATATAAAGCAAGCAAAAATAACGCCCTTGTATATCTATATTTACGTTGCCCTGAGCGAAGCGTAGCGTAGTCGAACGGGTCTCAACCGATTAAAAAAACACCCTCGAGTTTATCGAGGGTATTTTTATGAGATTTTTACTTAATCTTTTTTATCTTCAGACTCGGTTTGGTTGTCGTCTTGAGCTTGATTTTCATTCGACTCGCTTTGGCTTTCGCTTGCATTCGTCTCTTGATTTTCAGCTTCTTTAACTTCGCTCTTACCGTCCGTCGCGTCGCTCTCTTCAAAGATCTTTTCTTCGACGATATTTATTTGCGGCTTATCTTCCGTCTTCTTATACGCGTCTTTCTTTGCCTGTCTCTCGTCGATATACGCAATTACTTCGTCGGCAGTCTTGCCGTCAAAGAGCATATTGACCTCTTCGGTATATATCGTCTCTTTCTCAAAAAGCACTTTGACCATATTGTCCATTACCACGCGGTTGGCTTGCAATATCTCCAAAGCCTTTGCGTAGCAACTGTCGAGAATAGACTTGATTTCCGTGTCTATAATACCGCCCAAATCTTCGCTGTACGAATGGGTCGTGCCGTAGTCTCTGCCGAGGAAAACTTCTTTGTCTCCGCCGAGATACATATTGCCTATAGCCTTTGACATACCCCATTGCGTAACCATCTTCTTTGCGATATTGCTTGCTCTTTCAATATCGTTGGACGCGCCGGTGGATATATCCTTGATTACGATTTCTTCCGCCGCTCTTCCGCCGAGCATCATGGTAATCATATCAATAAGTTTATTACGCGTGACGTGCGAATCGTCGTTTTCGGGTCTGGTAAGCGTATAGCCTGCCGCCATACCTCTTGGGATAATGCTGACTTCCTGTACGTCGTCGCAATTCTCAAGCAACTTGCCTATGATTGCGTGACCTGCTTCGTGGTATGCGGTAATTCTCTTATCGCTGTCGGTAACAATTCTCGATTTCTTTTGCGGACCTGCGATAACCTTGTTGATACCTTCCAATATATCTTCCATTACGATGACTTTTCTATTTGCTCTCGCGGCAAGTATCGCAGCTTCGTTGAGAAGATTTTCAAGGTCTGCTCCGCTGAAACCGCTAGTCATTCTTGCAAGTGTCTTAAAGGATACGTCTTGCGCCAAAGGTTTGTTACGCGAGTGAACTTTGAGGATTTCCTCTCTGCCCTTGACGTCGGGTACGTTGACGTAAATCTGTCTGTCAAATCTGCCCGGGCGCAACAACGCGGGATCGAGAATATCCGCTCTGTTGGTAGCCGCCATAATAATGATGCCTTCGTTTTTCTCAAAGCCGTCCATCTGCACGAGCAGCTGGTTAAGAGTCTGTTCTCTCTCGTCGTGTCCGCCGCCGAGTCCCGAACCTCTCTGTCTGCCGACTGCGTCGATTTCGTCGATAAATATGATACACGGCATATTCTTCTTTGCCTGATTAAACAAGTCTCTTACTCTCGCCGCGCCAGTACCTACGAACATTTCCACAAAGTCGCTACCGCTTATGGAGAAAAACGGCACGTTGGATTCGCCTGCGACTGCCTTAGCAAACAACGTCTTACCTGTACCCGGAGGACCTACTAAAAGCACGCCCTTGGGTATTCTTGCGCCAAGTTGCAAAAACTTTTGCGGGTCTTTCAAGAACTCTACAATCTCTTGAAGTTCTTCTTTTTCTTCTTCTGCACCCGCAACGTCGGTAAAGCGAACCGAAACGTTCATATTAAGTCTTGCCTTGGTCTTGCCGAAGTCCATAGCCTGACGGTTGGAGCTTGCATTCTGTCTGAATATGATAAATATCACGAAAGCGCAAATTGCAAGCGCAATCAACGGAAATACCAACGACGAAATATTGATACCCGAGTTGGGATCGTTGAAGACGTACTGCGGAACGGTTATCTTCTCTTCATCCGGCTTATCAACGTTATTAGCTTTTAAATTGTCAAGATACAACTTGAAATCCGTACGCGAAGCAATCTGCGCCACGTAAGTAGCTTTCTTCGTAGGATTTTTATAAAATGCTTTTAATTCTGATTCGGTCGCGTCTGATTTCAACGCGTAAGCCTTATAGGATTCGATATACAGCGCGCCTATCTTGCCGGACTCAATCTTCTGTACCAATCCCGAATCGGTACTGTTGACTTCGCCTCTGCTGTATGCAATCTCCGTAGGCTTGCTGTCAAAAAATCTAAAATATAAAAATAAGATTATCACTATTACCAAAATCACGAGTATCGCAATTCTGGTATACATTGCTTTTTTGTTCACTTCTTCCTCCAAGCGAAATTTATCCGCAAACTATATATATTTATAAATTGCCAACATTATTATATATTATAACAAAACAATTAGTCAATAATGTAAACGGCAACTTTTTGTAAAGATTATATATATTCGGCGAAAAGAAAACTAGGACTTGTGTTATAACAAAAAGCACTGGTTCGACGAGAAGAGAGATAGGCAAAGAACAAAATAGCGAATTTTTTGTCAAGATAGTATTCGGCGAAAGCCGTCGTACTCTATGTACGTCGACTTGAGCCAAAGGCTAGATTGGCGGAAAGGGCGCATTTTGAATTTGACTAGCCTCTCTTTGAGTCGAACCTTATTGCACCGCTCCGAGATTGACTGCTTTAAAAAGTAGTCCGTTGGCAAATTCCACGACTTTATCGACGAGATGACCTATAAAGCTTTCGTCTCTGTCTTTAAGTTCTTGCATACGGTTGCCGTCTGCGTCGCCCACCACCGCAAGTATACCTATATCGCCTATTCTATCTTTGTTTTTGTCAAAAGCTCCGCCCGGCTTTATGCCGTTGCGAGTGATCTTGATTTCGCCAATATCTTTGAGTTTGCCAAGGGCGGAATCAATTACGACTACGATATCCTCTTTGTGACGCTGGGTAATCATTTTAGCGTAATCGTCCACGTTGATTGCCGTGACCTGTCTCTGCGTATTGCCGTAGACGTAAGCGTTTACGCCTTGCTCTTTGAGCTTATCGCCCACTTTGGGACCTACGCTGTCCCCGATGATTTTTGTTGTTCCTATACATAAAAATACCATGTTTTTCATAGTGGTAATTGTTACCGCCAAAGAGTCGTTTTATACCTGCCGTTTTCAAATATCTGCCAACAAATTTATTGTTCGAATAATTTCGCCTTTTGGAGTATAATAAGAAAAATTATGTAAAATCTACAAAGTATTGGTAATACTTAACAA
>CAMWQA010000021.1 GCA_947176265.1 uncultured Clostridia bacterium
CTACGTCTGAACCTGCGTTGTTGGAATAGTCGCTATCCTCTACTATCAAGCCCTTCGGTAGGGTTTTAGGATCTATAGTTGCATATACTGCCTGACCTTCGTTATACGGCAAGTCGCCGTTGTTGACCCACTTAATACCAGATAAATCGAACATTGCGGGAGCTATTGTCCAGTATATTGTAAAGGTAACTGTCACACTGGGGTCTTCATCTTTGTATACGTCGACTATCGTCTTATAATCATCTGCATTGACTCCCTTATTGCTATTATCCGAATCGGGATCAACGGTGTTCATCTCATAGCCGTTGTTGTAGCTCGTCGTCTTAAGCGAGTATCCCATAGGAGTTGCCGAAGCCTTGAATTCAGTATGCTTTCCAGTGTAATATATAGTTTTGCTATCAAACGTAACCGTCTTGGTTGTATCGTCTATTTCGCAGTCCACGTAATATCCTGTCTGCGCCTTACCGCCGACATACAACTGCCAACGCAATACGTTCTTATTGTCTTCGTCAACTTTGAGCGTCGGAGAATTTGTTACTACAAATTCGTATTCCTTTGAACTACAGTTGACTAATAAATTATATAGATTGCTATTAGCGCTGACGTCAGTCAAGTCAAGCATTACGTTTACCGTTCCACTTTCGTCATTCAACGTGATATCCTTGGATATATCATTAGGCGCTGTGCCTGTACGACGCGCAACAATACTTACCGTCGCAGGATAGTCGACTTCAATTTGATTAGGCAGTATATTGATTACCGCATCGACAGTACCGCCCTCTCTACCGACAAGCGCAGAACTGTCTCCGTTTTCTCCGCCTGTGAGAGTTATGTTGATAGTCTTTTTCGTTACCTCAAATGATAGTTTACCGTCAGACGGCGCGCCCGTCTTCCACTGATAGTGATTAGTATCTTTAATAGTAAACGTCAAATCATATTTCTTTGCATCAATAGCAACGTACTTCCAACCGCCGCTTTTTTCAGTAACGCCATCAGGAACGTCGACGTCAACTAAGTCAAAATATTCTTTGTCTGTCAACTCTGTTAGATTAGTCAAGTAATCGTCGTCGTAATACAAGTCAAAGGTCTCGCCGTTTTTACCCTTAAACGGTTTTGCGCCACCGTTGGTTGTGTCCCACTTAGGAAATTGCAATTTTCTCTTTATTACTTTGTATTCGATAGTTTTCTCGCCCTTTGAGCCATCTGCCCAAGCGTCCTGAACATTATCTCTCAGATTAAGCTTGACAGTATATGTACCCAGCTCCTTTGGCTTACCGGGGACTTGTCCCAAGTAATATTCAGCTTTAACTCTGTTATTAAATGCAGTCGTCCACCAATTTGCAGCGCCTACTGTCTTTGCAAAATCAAGATCGAGTTCTTTGCCGGTATACTCCACCTCAACGTCTTTTGGGATCAATTTAGGAGCAGTGCTGTCTGCTGCGGCGGTTAGATTTAAGTTAAGCGCGGGACGAACGGCATATTGCATACCATTTACGCGATGATCCTTATCTCCGCCCCACTCCACATTGCCCGATGAAGTTATATAATCAGCAGCATGTGAATAATACTTCGAACCCGACCTCGTCCAAGCCTTATCTGCCTCTGTGCTAGAAATGGCATAACTAGATTGAGCGGTATCTAACGCCCAAAGTCCAGATACTACTGACGGATTATTGGCTACCTCCGCAGTACTTGGAAGCCACAGGTAGTCATCTCCCCAGTCAAAGTACGCCGGTTCATTTGTTGCCGAATCGTAACGCAACGATACACCGCCAATTGTCAAGTTTACGTCTTTTTTATACCTCTCTTGCGAACGCTCAGCTAGATAACCGGGATCTTCATTTACATATTGACCGTACCATCTGTCGACGCTGCGCTCATTAGTAGTCGAAGGAGCGCCGAGAGTAGACGGTAACTTGTTCTTAGAAGCTTCATTTTGTCCGCTAGCAGGCAATGCAGAGTTCGTATTGTTAATATGTTCAATATCGAAGAAATTCTCATCCTGCATATAAAGCACGTCTTTTGGCTTGACTAGGAAGTTGGTTACGCGCTTTTTTGCATTAATGTCCGTAAAAATTGCCCAATTTGTAGCATAATCCGGCAATCTGTTTGCCTCTGTCAATGATGTCAACGTAGTTTCACTCGACGAATAAAACACGTCTTTTCCGTCAGAGCCTTTGCCATTGAGTAGCATAGATCGTATTAAAGAAGAGCTATAAATTGATGAAAGATATTTTTGCGTAAATACTTTGTGCTCGCCATATTTAGTACCTCCTTGTTCCCAAGCGCTATAACTTGTATTAAATCCTTGAATAGGAGCGCTAAGCATTAAAGTAAGCACTACGTCTCCGTCACTTACGTCGGTAGGCTTGCCGGTAGTAGTAAGAGCAACTACTTCCCAAGTGTGTCCGCCGAATATTACCTCAATATTATTTCCTTTTGTAACCTTTCTAATATCCTCTGAATTCATTCCGTAATGGATTGAGCCTACGTATGCATTAGAGTAATCATTGGTAGACGTATTGGGTATATACGTCCTGTCTCCTGCCTTAGTATTATTATATTCAGCTTTACCCATTTCTGCCCTGACGTCATCAAGAGTCGCATCTGACGTCTTGCCTGTCAACGCGTTGAATAACGCTGTCAATTTTTCATAATCAAAGATAGTCTTATCTCCGACTGTTACCGCAGTATCTGCTCGTGTGCCCACTAGTAATTCGTCTATCAAGATAACGCTTGTAGTTTCTGTCGGAGTCACTTTGCCCGCGCTTGCGCTAATATTGCTCTGCCCCGCCAAAACTAAACTGAATATAACAAGCATAACTAATAATATGCTTGTCAAGCCTACCAATCGTGATTTATTTTTACAGTTATTCATATTCACCTCATAAAGCATGCCTTTTACAAAAAAGGTATACTTTTACTGACCCAAATATATTGCATAATTTTGATGCGTAAAGTATAATGTATTTGAAAAATTTTGCTCTTTCGAGAGCAGTCAGTAAAAGTATACTTTTTTTGGAAAATGAAAAATATAAATTAAAATAGAAAAATTATTGAATAAAAAAAGCCACGCAATAAATTTTGCATGGCTTTGATTTTGGTAATTTACACCCCTTTCGTCACTTCATGACACCTTCCCCTCAAAGGGGACGGCAAGACAATCGGGGAAATTCTTCGACTTCGCTCAGAATGACAGCAATTGGAATCGTTGTTGCCGTGTAAATTTCGACACACCTCTTCTTAGCGAACAATAAGACTCTTACCTGTCATCTCTTTGGGTTGTTCAAGTCCCATAATATCGAGCATGGTTGGAGCAATGTCGCACAACTTTCCGCCGTCTTTAAGAGCCTTAACGCCCTCTGCGCCTATCACTACGAAAGGCACGGGATTGGTGGTATGAGCTGTAAACGGAGCTTTGGTATCTATATCGTACATATAGTCGCAATTGCCGTGATCTGCCGTAAGCAACGCTTGACCGCCCACTTCCTTGATAGCGTCGAGTACTTTCTTTACGCACTCGTCTGTGACTTTGACGGCTTTCTTTGCAGCATCCATTACGCCGGTATGTCCTACCATATCGCAGTTGGCAAAGTTGAGTATCATAACTTCATACTTACCGCTCTTGATTACTTCGCAAGCCTTGTCGCATACTTCGTACGCGCTCATTTCCGGCTTCATATCAAAAGTGGCAATCTTCGGCGAGTCGATAAGTATTCTGTCTTCATTTGGGTTTGGAGCTTCTACTCCGCCGTTGAAGAAGAAAGTCACGTGAGCGTACTTTTGCGTCTCGGCAATTCTAAATTGCTTGATACCTTGTTTGGAAAGATATTCGCCGAGGGTATTTGCATAACGCTCTTTCTTAAATGCGACCTCAAGTTTGCCTTCAAATGTTGCGTCATAGGTCGTGAACGATACGAACTTGGGAGCTAAAAAGCCCTTAGCTCTCTCAAAGCCGTTAAAATCTTCAAATATAAAGCTTCTCGTGATTTGTCTTGCTCTGTCGGGACGGTAGTTGAAGAATATTATGCTGTCGCCCTTGCCTATCGTAGCCGTCGGCTTGCCGTTTTCCGTAATGACGGTAGGCAACATAAACTCATCCGTTACGCCCTTGTCGTAGCTGTTTTGCATTGCTTCTACGGCGTTGCTTTCCATTACGCCTTCGCCGTCGACGAGCGCAGCGTAAGCCTTGGCAACTCTATCCCAGATATTGTCTCTGTCCATTGCGTAGAATCTTCCGCTAATGGTGGCAATCTTGCCGTAATTCAACTTGTCAATATAATCGCTCAAATCTTGAATAAAGCCCTTGCCACTGACGGGAGACACGTCTCTGCCGTCCATAAAGCAATGGATATAGGTGTTCTTTACGCCCATTTCCTTTGCCATTTTAATCGTAGCGAAAAGATGTTCCAAATGCGAGTGAACGCCGCCGTCGGAGACAAGTCCCATTACGTGAAGGCTCTTGCCTTTTTCTTTAGCGTTGTTCATAGCGTCTACCAATGCCGAGTTTGTAAAGAAATCGCCGTCTTCGATAGCCTTGCTTATCTTGGTCAATGCTTTGTAGATTACTCTGAGTTCTCCTATAGTGAGATGTCCGACTTCGCTGTTGCCCATCTGTCCGTCGGGAAGTCCGACAGCAAGTCCGCTTGCCATAAGTTGGGTAGAAGGATTTTGCTCGATTATTTTCAATACTTCGGGAGAAGTTACGGGAGATATAGCGTTATTTTCGCCAAACGCGTTGATACCGTAACCGTCCATTATTATAAGTCCAGTAAATTTCATATTACACCGTTTAATTTGTTTTTTATTTTAATAGGACGCATTTACTGCGCCCTATCGTGATTATATAGTATTTAGATTAATACTTCACAACCTGTGAAAAGTCTACAGCCTTGAGTGAAGCTCCGCCGATAAGACCGCCGTCGATTTGCGGCATAGCCATAAGCTCACTTGCGTTCTTGGGATTCATACTTCCGCCGTATTGAATTCTAACCCTTTCTTCCGCGCACTTAGGACAATAGAGTTTTGCCATTGTGCCACGGATGATTGCTATCGTATCGTTGGCGTCTTGAGCGGTAGCAGTCTTGCCGGTGCCGATTGCCCATACAGGCTCGTAAGCAATGACGATATTGTCGAGTTGGTCTTTGTCGATGTCCTTAAAAGCTTCCGTGGTTTGTCTTACCAAAACTTTCTCAACGAGTCCGCCTTCTCTCTCTTCCAAAGTCTCGCCTACGCAGATGATTGGCTTCAAGCCCTTTGCCAAAGCAGCCTTAACTCTTGCGTTGACGGTTTGGTCGGTTTCGCCAAAGTACTGTCTGCGCTCGCTGTGTCCGATGATGACGTATTCTACGCCAAGTTCAACGAGCATATCTGCGCTGATTTCGCCTGTGAATGCGCCTTTCTCTGCCCAGTGTACGTTCTCTGCGCCAAGTTTGATATTGGTGCCTTTGAGAAGTTCGCCTGCAGCGGCAATGTTGGTGTACGGTACGCATACTACTACTTCTGCCTTAGCGTCTTTTACGAGAGGAATAAGGTCTGTCAAAAGAGCCTTCGTTCCTGCGATTGTATTGTTCATTTTCCAGTTTCCTGCAATAATAGGTTGTCTCATTGTATATACCTCTTAAAATTATTTTTCATTCAAGCATGCGATACCCGGAAGCACTTTGCCCTCAAAGAGTTCCAAAGATGCGCCGCCGCCCGTGGAGATGTGAGTCATTTTGTCTGCAAAGCCAAGTTGAGCAACCGCAGCCGCGCTGTCGCCGCCTCCGATGATCGTCGTTGCGCCGTTTGCCTCTGCCATAGCCTTTGCAACTGCGATAGTGCCGCCTGCAAGTATCGGGTTTTCAAATACGCCCATAGGTCCGTTCCAGATAACGGTCTTTGCATTCTTTACTTCGTTTGCAAAAATTTCTCTCGACTTGCTGCCGATGTCCAAGCCCATCTTGTCTGCTGGAATTGCTTTAATATCGCACTCGCTTACCGCTATCTTTGCGTCGATAGGATTTGGGAATTCGCTTGCGATTACTGCGTCGACAGGCAATAAAATCTTCTTGCCGAGCTTTTTTGCCTTCTCCAACATTTCTTTGCAGTAATCAAGCTTTTCATCGTCTACCAAAGACGTGCCTACTTCGCAACCTTGAGCCTTTGCAAACGTATATGACATACCGCCGCCGATGATAAGCGTGTCGCACTTGTTGAGAAGATTGTCAATAACTTTGAGCTTATCGGCAACCTTTGCTCCGCCGAGTACTGCTACGAACGGATGAACGGGATGCTCGAGGCTGTCAGCCATTACGCTCAATTCTTTCTCGATGAGGAATCCGCAAACTGCGTCTTTAACAAAGCCGTACTCTACGATACCTGCCGTCGAAGCGTGACTTCTGTGCGCCGTACCGAAAGCGTCGTTGACGTATACTTCTGCATATTCGCTCAAAGCCTTGCAGAACGCTTCGTCTCTGCCCTCTTCCTCTGCGTGGAAACGCAAATTCTCAAGCAATACGCACTCGCCGTCTTTCAAAGCGGCAACCTTTGCTTTTGCGTCTTCGCCGATTACGTCTTTTGCAAATGTAACCTTTCCGCCCAAAAGTTCGTTAAGTCTATCTGCGACCGGCTTAAGCGTCAATTTAACGGGATCATTTTTCAAAGCCTTTGCAATAGCCTCTTCTTTAGCCTTTGCCTGCTCGTCTGCCGGCAAAGCCTCGATAGCTTTCTTTTCTTTTTTCGTCAAGCCAACTTTCGCGCTGAAAATGCTGTGCGGCTTGCCCATGTGCGAGCAAAGAATAACTTTTGCGCCTTGCTCCATGAGATACTTAATTGTAGGCAAAGCGCCTTGGATACGGTTTTCATCCGTAATAACGCCGTCTTTCATAGGCACGTTGAAATCTACTCTTACGAGACACTTTTTGCCTTTTACCTGTACGTCTTTGATTGACTTCTTGTTCATATATAGACTCCTTATATATAAATTAAATTTTATGAATGTATTATACCACCGTATAAATATTTTTGTAAAGAATAATCAATTAATTTTTATTTAAATCGGATTGAGATTTCTCCGCTTCGGTCGAAATAATGTCCTCTTTATTAATTTCAACGTCTTGCGTCTCATCTTGCGCTTGAATATTCTGACGCTCATTTTGCGCGTCTTGAGATTGCGTATCTTTATTTTTATTGAGAAGCGAACAGTCAAGACGGCGCAAATGTCCTCTGTCTGCGTCGCATACGGCGATAAATTCGCCGTTGTATTCCTCTATGTGCATACTTGCTCCGCATATATCGCAAGGCGTCTTAATGCGCAGCGAATAAAAGGTGTCGCCCGACAGCATATACGGCGGTTTGCCGTAGCTGATTTTCTTGACTGCGAAATTGCTCTTGCACATAGCGTTGACGACGCGCAATTTATATCCGTTGTCTATTGCGTACGCTCCGCCGCACGCGCATATCACGAATACTACGAAAATCAACGCAACTCTTGCAGTCGCATTGAATTGTAATTTGCCAAGTAAAAATATAAGTCCGATACACACTGCAATGACGATAATAGAGCAAACGAACTTGAGCGTCGTAAGTCTTTTCATTTTGACTTTGTCGCATTCGGCGGTCGCTTCCACCTCGCCCATATCTATATCGGGGATATTCTCCAAGTCCTCCGCCTGAAGACTTGCCTTTGACAAAATATACTGCCGTTCTCTCTCTCTTGCTTGTCTGCGCTCAAAGAAAGACATGCGCTTTTTTTCGCTGACGAGTTGAGCTCCGCACTTCTCGCAAAAACTTGCGCCTTCTTTATTCTCGTGTTGACAGTTGGGACATTGCATAGCCTACCTCTCGTCCTTGTCTTGTTGAATATCTTCGACGGGTTTTCTCTGCCCTTTCAACTTCTTGACCTTGTTTCTATATACTCCGTAAACGCTGCAAAGCGTTACTGCGCCTGCAAACAAAAGATAACTTGCTATATGCGGTTGAATCTGTCCTCTGCCCGCGCTTGCGATACCCACCGCAATAAATAATATCCACTGCGCTATTGCCAATGCGGAAAATAAGATTACCGCCGTCAAAAACGATACTCCGTCCGCATTTTTTCTTCTCTTGATTATGGTAATTACCAACAATAGTAAAAGCGAAATTATAAGCAATATCGCCAATATAAACGATACTATATACGCGCCGTCGAGCATATCTATATCTTCTTGCGTAACTTTGATCATAAACGCATTGTAAATTAGCGTAGCGCCTATACCGCTTGCGTTGCTGTTGGCAATATACTCAATGGAATTTGAATAGCCTTTGGTCATTGCAAAGAGAATGTCGAGATACGTCATATCCAGCGCAACTTCCATATTCTGATCGTTTTCTTGCGATACCAAATCTCCAAGGAAATCGCTCAAAGACCCGGAAAAGTTCATATTGAGCGCAGGCAAAAGCAAAAACGCAATCACTACTACCGCAATGACCACCCCGACAGTGATATTCAACTTTTTGTCAAGTTTGTCTTTCTTTAAGTCAAGCTCTTGATTAAAACGAATATCCGCCTTTTGCTTTTCGCTCAACGCGCTTGGATTTTTCTTTTTCGCTCTCTTTGCCATATATTCTCCGCGACCGTGTTGTCTTACATTATGATTGTTTATCCATATTTTACTACAATTTAGCAATCTTGACAACAAGTGAATAATAATTTGCAAAAAATATACACTAATTACGGCATACAAAGAACTTTTGTAAGTCAAAAAATACAAGGAGAAGAATTTATGATAACTATTATTGCACTTATCCTAGTTACTGTAGGCGCTCTCAACTGGCTTTCGGTGGGAATATTTAATTTCAATATCGTAAATTGGATATTCACTCCCAACGCTTACGTGGGCGCAAGAGTTGTCTATGCTCTCGTAGGTATCGCAGGCGTTTGGCTTATCGCATATCTTATATACAATAAGTTTTCGCCAAAGCGTATCCACGCAGTCGAAGATATGGCTCATCACAAGAGACATGAAGAAAGCGAAAACAGATAAGCATTGACAATAAGTAAAAAGACGGCATACCAATTGGGTACGCCGTCTTTTTTATCAATGTAAATTATACTTCTTTTAAGCTCAATCTGAATTTTTGTCCGTTGGTAAAATTAAGCATCAAAGCTTTCCCGTCATTGGTAAAAGTGCCCATATAGTATTCTTTGAGCAAAACTTTTAAATCGAGAAACAAATCCTCAATTTCTACTTGGTATTGCTGTCCGTTTAGTTGCGCATTGAAAATATGATCAACGCTGTTGCTTTGGTTTTGTGTCATAGTCGCCTCCTGAAGTGTATTTGATAACCGCGCTAGTTATTGTGGCTTTAGTATAACACGTCCACAATATGTTGTGGCGACATTTTTTGTCGAAATTTAATAACTTTTGCGGTGTTTTGTCAAAGACTTGAGGTTTGTAGTTTTTTATTGCGGAAAAAGAAAAATCAATTTGCTTTTTGTCATTTTAAACAATATTTTATCAATTCTCTTGACGAAACATCAATATATAGAGCTTTGCGCGACTGCGGAGATTGGTCGTATTTTTGCACGTGAGACGGCAACCGAGCGGTAAGCGTACTTTCCGTACGTGACCCCGAGGGCGTCCTAGTCTTTAGGGCGAAAAGACGGCTGATATACGCAGTCGGTTAAATACATATTCCGTGTAACACACTCCCCACCAAAAGGTGTCTAACTACCACTTCCCCCATGCTCACGCTCTTATCGTATACGCAAAGTTCTTCAAGCGCGATACTTATATAGTTGTGCAATTCAAGCAATCTATACATAGACTGCTTTATGGGCATTCTCTGCTCTGGCAAAAAAATCTCTTGCGTAATATTTCCCTTGAGCGCAATAGCAACGTTATTTTTGCCAATGGATTTAATTAAAAAGTCAATGACCTTTTGATTGCGAGATACGAACATTTTGTCAAGTCCGTTCAAAATGACAACCATTTCTTTTGCGCACTTGCAAATTTCAAAACATTTGTCTGTCATATACACCGGAAGCGGATATGAGCAAAGTCTGCTGTCGTTTCTGCCGCCGCCTATTCCCAAAGCGGAAAACTCCCTTTGCATATCTGCAATTTGAGCGTCGTCGGCAATCAAAAAATCGTCGTTTATTGCCGTATCATCTTGCAAATTGTCTTTTCTATCTTCTGCCATACCGTCCTCCGAACATAAAATCATACTGCAATATTATATTTTCTTTATTTCAAAATATTACAGTATATAAATATATTTAAGCAAAATGAGTGTCGTTAGTTGCAATTTGGCAAGACTTTGATTATAATAATTAATATGGAAAACAATATATTATCGCCCATTTCACTTTGGGCAGATTACGACCCAAGCGCCGTAAAACTTAAAGCAAATTTCTTGAAGTATGAGACTGACGATAAAAACGTCATAAACTTCGAGGTATATTTGAGTTGCGACACAGATAAGGAGAACGAAACTCCTCTTATCTATTGCGAAGGCAGAATTCCAAAAAACAACTCCAAAAACGCCACGATAATTTATATCAACGGCTTTAACACGTTTAAGCAAGACGAACTATGCGACAAATTCATACCTAGAGGCTACGGCGTGGTAAGTTTTGACTATTTAGGCATTTCGGACAGACCGCACTATACTATCTATCCCGAGTCTATGAAATTCGCCAATCATATTTATTGCGAAGACCACCTCTATTCTTACGTCGATTCTCCAAAGGACGCTTGCACGTATATATGGAGCAAAATGTGTCGCAACGTCATCACATTTATTAAAAAACTTCTCGGCGACGACAATAAAATATATCTCCGTTCTTCCAACGAGGGCGGCCATATACTCTGGCAAGTCGCAGGTATTGACAAGAGAGTGGAAGGAATTGTATCCACCAACAACGCAGGTTGGTTGAAATTTAAAGGAATTTTCAGATTCTTGGAGACAGCCGAAGAATACGATTTCAGCGAGGAAACGTTGAGATGGATGAGCGCTTGTTCTCCTCAAGCGTATGCAAAATTCGTTACATGCCCCGTACTTTATCTGTCGGGAACTAATACCGACCTTACGACAGTAGACAGAGTTGACAAAACTCTCGATTTGACGATTAACGACGGCAACAACAGAATATGCCTTTGCGCAAATCTTACCAATACGCTCAGCGGCAGCGCGCGCGAAACTATGACGTATTGGCTTGACAACGTGTATTACGGCAATCCTATGCCTCAGACGCCTTCTCTATCATTCGACGTAAACGACGGCTCGGTATACGCGAAGATGGAATATGACGACTCTCAAGAGATTGAAAGACTGACCGTATACTATTCTTACAACGAAATAAACAGCGAATTCAGACACTGGGACCGCATACTCTTATCTTCCAATAATCCAACGACGGAGATACCGGTGCGCTACGGCGACACGAGAATATTCGCATTTGCATCGGTACGTTATAAAGACGGTCTGCACTTCACTTCTCTGCCGCAAATGATCAATTTGACAAAATATAAGGTGGATATGGTTGCGCCAAAGCATACCCGTATCATTTACGAAAGAAAGCAAGGACTCAACGCTTGGGCGGTGGATAATATCACTGGCGCGTCTTATATGCCGGAACTCAAGATGGGAGCTTACGATATATTCGGCGTAACGGCATTCAAAGGCAACCTGTCGACTTATTATATCAGCGATAAAAACTTCGAGCGAAAAGAGACAAGCATATTGCAGTTTGACTGCTATAGCGAAAAGGACAGAATACTCGAAGTTGATTTGAGCGTTGAGACTGACGATTTCTCTTATGACCATTACAAGGTAAGCATTAACGTTACCGGCGGCGAATGGCAAAAGATTTCACTTTCTCACGCCGATTTCAAGACAAACGAACTCGTATCTCTCAAGGATTGGGACCGCGTCAAAAAGTTGTCTTTTATAGATATTGACAATACGTTGATTAACAACCTGATATGGATATAATTCTATGATTAAACTCAGCGAAATAAATCAATTCGACAAAGTGGTAACTAAGAAAAATCATCCTTGCGGAAACAACGTGTGGACGGTGTTGCAAAAGGGCGTCGACTTCAAATTACAGTGCGACAAATGCAATCACACCGTAATAATATCCGCAGAAAATCTTAAGAAATCAATCAAGAACGTCTTGGAGCAAAATTAATGGAGCAAAATTCTCAGCAGCAAGTGGAAAAATACACTTATATCGACAAGCCTAAAAAACAGACTGGCGCTAAAGTACTCAACGCGGTTTTGGTTGCCATTATCGCAATACTGATTGTCGTATTGATTTTGTTTACCACGATGCTGACGACGATAACAGTCGACGGCAAGAGTATGTTCCCCACTCTCGTGGACGGCGATAGATTGATGCTCGTCAAGCGCGGATACAAACTAAAACGCGGAGATATTATAGTATTCACGAGAGAAGAACGCAACAACGTCAAGCGCATTTTAGGACTTGAGGGAGACGTAATAAAGTTTGATATGGAAACTAAGACGTGGATCGTCAACGACACTCCCTACGTCGAAGACTACGTAGAGGGCGGATACAGCGACAATTATTTTTACATGTCGATAAAAGAGATTTTCAGCGAGGACGGATTCGTAGTTCCTCAGGGACACTTATTCGTATTGGGCGATAACCGCAATATACAAGGCGGCGGCGTGTCTATGGATTCGCATATTTACGGCGCATTGGATAAATCGAAAATAATAGGAAAAGTAATAAGAGTTTATTAAGGAGAATAAAATGAAAGCAATAGTTTCGGTAATAGGCAAGGACAAGAAAGGCATAATCGCCAAAGTTTCGACGGCGCTCTATGAGATGAATATCAATATCGAGGATATTTCTCAAACCATTATGCAAGACTATTTCACTATGATTATGGCGGTGGACACAAGCGAATGCCCGCTCAAATTCGACGCAGTCGTGGACAAGCTCAATGCGCTTGGCAAAGAGACGCATCTCGAGATACATATCCAACTTCAAAGTATCTTCGACAGTATGCACAAAATCGACACCGATAAAAAAGGACTTTGATTATGTACTCAAGCAACGAAATTATAGAAACGATAAATATGATTTCCCAACAGCATTTGGACGTGCGCACTATCACGTTGGGAATTTCACTTTTGGATTGCATTACCGACAGCAAACAGCGTACTTGCGATAAGATATATGACAAGATTATGTCCAAGGCAAGCAACCTCGTCAAGATAGGCAACGATATATCAAGCGAACTTGGCATACCAATCGTCAACAAGCGTATATCCGTCACGCCGGTATCTCTTATCTCTGCGGCAAGCAAAGGCCATCTTGAGATTATACGCACTCTCGACAAGATTGCAGAAGAGACTGGCATAGACTTCTTGGGCGGCTACTCCGCTCTAGTACACAAGGCAATGACTCCTTACGAGAGAGAATTTTTGCTTTCCATACCGGAGGCTCTTTCGACAACAAATAAGATTTGTTCGTCAATCAACGTGGCTACTTCAAAAGCCGGTATCAATATGGACGCAGTTGCTCTCATGGGCAAAATCGTCAAAGACTGCGCGTATCTCACAAGAGACAAAGATAGCATTGCTTGCGCAAAACTTGTGGTATTTGCCAACGCTGTGGAGGACAACCCATTTATGGCGGGAGCTTTCCTAGGCACCGGCGAAGACGATACCGTCGTCAACGTGGGCGTATCAGGTCCGGGCGTAGTTAAGACCGCGCTAGAAAAGTGTAAAGGAGATTTGACGGACGTTGCGGAATGTATTAAGCAAACGGCTTTCAAAATCACTCGCGTAGGACAACTCGTCGCAAAAGAGGCAAGCAAACGATTGAACGCAAGCTGCGGCATAGTAGACTTATCCCTCGCCCCAACTCCCGTTATTGGAGATTCGGTGGCGCATATACTCGAAGAAATCGGACTGGAAAGCGTGGGAGCGCACGGCACGACGGCTTGTCTTGCAATGCTCAACGACGCGGTCAAGAAAGGCGGAATAATGGCATGCTCCAACGTTGGCGGACTGTCGGGTGCATTTATACCGGTATCGGAAGACGCAGGCATGATAAAGGCAACGCAAATAGGCGCGTTGAGTTTTGACAAACTCGAGGCTATGACGGCAGTATGTTCCGTGGGACTTGATATGATAGCAATACCCGGCGACACGACCGCAGACGTAATATCCGGCATTATTGCCGACGAAATAGCAATAGGCGTAGTCAATACCAAGACTACCGCAGTCAGAGTAATTCCCGTATACGGCAAAAAAGCGGGAGATAAGGCAGAGTTCGGCGGACTTTTGGGCACTGCTCCGATTATGAATATCAACGCCTATTCTCCGTCAAAATTTATCTCAAGAGGCGGACGCATACCTGCGCCGTTGCACAGCAACAAGAACTAACATGAATATAGAAGGCAAAAACCCAGTCAAAGAAGCGCTTGATTCCAACGCTAAAATATCAAAAATTTGCATATCCAAAACTGCTCATGACTTGCAGTCTATTGTGGATATTGCCCGCAAAAAAAATATCCGCGTAGACTTCGTGGACAAAGCGTATCTTGACAGAATAAGCGAAAGCAAACGCCATCAGGGAGTAATTGCCGTAAGCAGAGACTTTGAATACTGCTCCGTCGACGACATTTTGCAATATGCAAAAGAAAAGGGCGAAAAACTATTTTTGATTATACTTGACGGAATTGAAGACCCGCATAACTTAGGAAGTATCGTCAGAGTTGCAGAATGCGCGGGCGCGCACGGTATAGTAATACCGTCAAGGCGCAACGTGGGCGTAAACGCAACCGTGCTCCGCACGTCGGCAGGCGCGGTAAATCATCTGCGCATTGCAAGCGTAACTAATATTAACGACACTATTAGAAAACTCAAAGAAGATTTCGTCAACGTGTACTGCGCGGATATGAACGGCGCAAGTATATATGACTCTCATCTCAAAGAAGACACTGCAATCGTCATTGGAAGCGAAGGATTTGGCGTCAAACAACTTACGGCAAAACTGTGCGACGGCGCTTTGTCGATTCCTCAATTCGGAAAGGTCAACTCCCTCAACGCTTCCGTAGCGTGCGGGATAATATGCTACGAAATAGTAAGACAGCGTTTGAAATAAGTCTGCTTTAAATAATAAATTATCTCTTATTAAACTGCGTTTTGATTTTACGGCGAATCTTTTGCAAAACATTGTCGACGTATTTAGTATTCTTGCCAATCTCTTGCGCTATTTCCGAATACGACTTACCGTCGTAATACATATTGAGGATTTTACGCTCGTCATTCGTCAAAGACGTGACTATTATCAACTTGAGCGTCTCAACCTCTTCCGCATTGATTGCAATTTCCTCCGGCGTCAAGGAACAACTGTCGGCTTCTTCCACAGCGCTTATAGGTACGCTGTCGCTCAAAGCCTTATTTTTTAATCTTGTGCCGTTGCGTATATAGTCTAGAAGTCTATTTTTAATGCACTCGTGCGCGTAAGTGATAAAACTGACTTTTCCATCCAAATTAAAAGTATTGATAGCCTTGAGAAGTCCAATCATTCCCTCTTGAACGATATCGTCAGTGTCAACGCCCTTAAGAAAAAAAGAACGGGCAATGGAATTGACAAGCCTTTTGTATTTTTCCAAAAGCTCTTCCATTGCCTTTTCGTTTCCTTCACGGTATTGCTTTATCAAAAGTATATCGTCCTGCATGTACCTATCTATTATTTTTTATTTAATACTTTATCTAATAACGCTTTCTGTTTTTCTCTCATTTCTAACGGTTTGCCGCACGTCATCTTGCCTTCGGTGCAAGCTCCGCTTACGCAAGACGGTCCGCACTTACCGAAGATTGCGGGGGCAACTTCAAGTACCAACTCTAGCATCTGCCATGCGACTTCTCTTATCTCCCATTGCGCGCGGTTGCAGCATCTCAAATTAAAGAAGTTCATAAGCGACCTAGCGTTCATCGTGACGATCATCTTGGTTTCCGCAGCGTTGGGAAGTACGAATCTTGCGTCCTCGTTGGACTTTTCGCAAGCTCCTCCGAGAGCCGTCTGCCACTCGGTGTACCACTCATGCATAGTTGCCATTTG
Source organism: uncultured Clostridia bacterium (assembly GCA_947176265.1). GTDB lineage: Bacteria > Bacillota > Clostridia > Christensenellales > UBA3700 > RACS-045. The sequence continues at coordinate 16,072 of CAMWQA010000021.1, forward strand.
CTTTTCAAACTTCTCTACGGCTTCCTTGCCCATTGCCTCGATTGCCTCGGGTATGACGTAATTAAACGTACCGTCGTTCTTATTAGCCGCAACGTATCTTTGAGACTTGACGCTGAACGAAGCTATTCTGTGTCTCGTGATTTGCGCAAGCAAACTGCGCGATACTCCCTCGATACCAAAGGTAAAACTTGCGTGTTCAAATGGGGACGCATGTCCGAAAGATCTCAATCTCTCAATAAATTTCGTTATATCACTTTTATCCAATCCCTCTTGCAAATTTTCAATGGTTGCGTCGCTGTAGCAAAGTTTTGCCGCCAATGCAATCGTCCTCTCGGGATTTGGCGTATATTCAAGTAGTTTTACACTTGACTTTACCTGTGGCATAATTACCTCCAAAATTATTTTTTATTACGTTAATATTTATTTTGTCAAAAGATATTCAAGTCTGTCGCGCTGTCCCGTCAAATAGAGATAGCCAATCAAAGCTTCAAATCCCGTGGCAAGTCTATAATCGGATACGGTAGCGTTTTTCGCCATAGAATGAGTATGCGCGTTGCGCGCTCTGTGGAAAATATCGCTTTCGTCCTCAGTCAACTCGTCAATAATTGCTTGCATACTGTTTGCCTGCGCCTCGGCTTTGACTCTCGCAGTCACAGCCTTATGCAATTTATCCGCTTTGCCCGTGGTCTTGCCAAGTTCTTGCAGTCTGACGTACAAAGTATGCACTCCGTCTCCGACATAGGCAAGCACGAGAGGATTGAGCTCTCGCGCCTGTTTTGTCGTCATTGGATTTTCGTTAAGCGGCAAACTCATTATTTTTTCTTTGCCGTCTTTTGTTCTACGAAATAATCAAACAGCAATTCGTCGGTGTACTCTTCCTTGCCGGTAGCTTTCAACGTGCACTGTTGGATATACTCGTAGCAGCTCTTTTCCATAATTCTGATTATTTCAAAAGCTTCGTTCATATCCTTACCTGCGCAGAATACGCCATGATTTGCCATAAAGCAAGCGTTACGTCCGTTCATAGCCGCAACAGTACCTTCTTTGAGCTTTTTAGTACCGGGGAGGCCATAAGCTCCCACTTTACAAGTGCCGCCAACAAGTTGTTGCATTTCTTCGCTCATTACCGGCAACTCTATTCTTGACGACGCAAGGATAGAACAGAAAATTGGGTGCGAGTGTATCGTTGCGCCAATCTCGGGTCTTGCTTGCATTATAGCGGCGTGAATCTTTCTCTCGCTAGTCGGCTTCTTACCGTAAGCCCAAACGGACGGATCGCTGATTTGTACTACAGGCATATCCTCAGGCGTAAGAGAGATATAGTCCAAGCCCGTAGGCGTAACCAACATATAATCGTCGGCAAGTCTTGCAGCGGTGTTACCCCAAGTGCCTTGAACGAGGTTTTCAGACAAAAGGTCTACTCCGCTGTTTTTAATTACCTGTCTCAACTCAAGCTCTTTTGCGTCGTCCCAAGTCTTGTTGATAACAACTTCGGGTTTCTTTTCGTCGCTTGGCTTTTCTGCAACTGCTTGGCTCTCGCCCTCTTCTTTAGCAGAAAGGTTTTCTTGATTTTTCTTGCTGTATTTGGTCTTGTAGATAAATCTCATCAATCTTGCCTCTACGCCGTTGATGATTTTATTCTCGCCGTTTACGCTTGACGCTACGAAGCAGTGACTTGCTTTGTCAAGTACTAATACGCAGGTATAAGCTTCGTCCATAGTACGGCCAGAAGTAATACAGCCCTTATCCTTGACAAGACAGGAATTTCTGCCTTTCAAAGTCTTGATTATACTTGCAATATCGTCCTTTGCAGTCTTGCAGGTAGGTCCTACGATTTGAGCCATATCGTCCATTACCGCCGGTATAGTTACGCCTGCTTTTGCGACCGGCACAACCCATTTGGGATAGCATTGACATATAGCGTTAATATCAGCTCTTTCCTTGTAAATTTCAGAGTGGTATTTGTATTCCTTTTCCGCCGTAAAGATATTCATCTTGATTACGTCGTCTTCGGTGAGGTCGGCAAGCTTTACGCCTGCTTTTGTGATATACATCTCGTTGAGCTCGTAGCGCATACTAATCATATCGTCATTGCCTACGACGCCTTCTCCAACGAGTCTTTTTGCGTACTCTAAAATTGTTTGAACGTTGTTATTCATTATTCTTCGTCTCCTTCAAATCTTTTTGAATTGGCTTGTCTATACGTCTTCTCCAAGCTGTAATATATTTGCTTATAGCTCTTAAAAAGTTCGTCATAAATATATTTGTTGCGCGGATTTGGTCTGTAAGTTTTGCTCTCGACGACAAAATTCTTTGCCTCTGCAAAACTATTCAATTCTCCCAAACCGATGAGCGCTATAATTGCCGCGCCCAAAGCGCCTGCGTTACGCGGATTTTCAACGATTGCAAATTCGCTGCCGGTAATGTCGGCGATGATTTGCATCCAAGCGTCGTCCAAAGCTCCGCCGCCTATAATTCTAAACTGTCTGCAATGGAACTTATAATCTTTGCGATAGTTCTCAAGTATCCATCTCAAATTGTATCCGATACCCTCATACAACGCCTTCATTATATGCTCTCTGGTATGATTTGGAGTAACGTTCCAAAGCGTAGCTCTCGTCGTCGTAGACGATACCGGGCATCTTTCGCCCAACATCCACGGCGTGCATATCAAGTGGTCGGAACCTGCAGGTATAGACTCTATTACCTTGTCCATATAAGCGTATATTCCGTCGCCGAGTTCTTTTTGCTCTGTAGCAAAGAACTGATTCTTAATCCATTCGATATTACTTCCCGCAGCTTCGGTAATACCGCAAATCAAATTCATTTCCGGATCTGCAGACTGAATTGCCGCAGCGCCGTGTTTGAACTTGGTCTTGTTTTTACTCGAAGCGGCTACCCAAGCCGACGTACCGAGGTAAATGTGAATTTCGCCGTCGCCGTTCATACCGCTTCCTATCGCAGCGGCTTGCGTATCGTCGCAACCGCCGAATACTGCGGTGCCTTCGCAAAGTCCCATTTTTTCTGCGGCTTCTTTGGTAAGTCCGTTGCCTATCTTATCGGTACTTTTGACAAGCGGAGGAAGTTTTTTTAGGTCGATACCGATGAGTTTCAATGCGCTCATCCAAGTCTTTTTCTTGAGGTCAAGACCGTAACTCGACGCGCCTGAAAGTTCCGCAACCATCTCGCCGGTACATTTGTATTTCAAAAATCCGTTGACATCAAGGAAATATTTAGTATTATTGTAGACGTCGGGACGCTCTTCTTTGAGCCATTGGATTTTCGAGACGACGTCCTTTCCCATAATAGGCGTACCCGATACCAAAGTGAATATCTTCTTACCGCCCACTTTCTTCATCAACGTCTGCGCTTGTTTTTCTGCTCTGCCGTCAACCCAAGTGATATTGCGGTGCAATACTCTGCCGTTGTTATCAACGGGAATAATACCCATTGCCTGCGTGGAGAATATTACTCCTTGTACGTCGTTTGGGTCAATACCGGTCTCTTCCACTATTGTCTTTGACGCAAGGCAAACTGCTTCCCAATATTCCTCAGGCTCTTGCTCAACGAATGCGGGAGCCGGATAATACGTGGGATAAGGCACAGCCTTTGATGCCACTATATTGCCTTTGAAGTCTATAAGTACGGCTTTGTCCGAACTCGTACCCATATCGTGCGCCATTATGTATTTCATAATTTACCTCTTAAAACTTTTACTGTATATTTGATTTAAATTAAACGTTGAACGTAAAATTGCGCAAAAGGTGAACCCGATGCGGATCCACCCTTGCGATTTTTAATTAGTTTTTAGCAGCTGCTTTTGCTTCTGCGGCTTCTGCCTTAGCAAGCATCTTTTCAGCTTTCTTATACTTCTTGTCGTTGATGCCTTCGTACTTCTTCATCTTGTACTTAGCAACTTGTTTCTCCATAGACTCTTTTCTCTCTTCTACCATACCGAATACGGTGTCGAATCTGTTGAGAGCTTCGTCGATAACTTCGTTGGTGTCAGCCATAGAAGTATAGAGACGCGAACCTGCGAGGGTAACGATACCGTTTGCCATATAAGCTGCGCCCATGTGCTCCATAGCGACCTTTCTAACCATAATCATATCCTTCTTCTTGAGAACCTTTACGAGGTTGAGCAAGTTCTTGGATGAGAAGTCGTAGCTCATTGCGCCCGTGCACTCGAGGTGAACGATAGAACCTTGGTTGTATGCAACGTAAGGCAAGTTGTGCTTTTCAATCAACTTAACGAGTCCGTCAGTCAATCTGTCGCCTGCTGCGCCTGCCTTAACGCAAGCATTGGTCTCTGCAATCTTCTTGATAGCAACGTAACCTGCCATAGCGGAAAGTGGGTTTGCAGCCAAAGTACCGCCGCAATATGCCTTCTTTGCTCCGCCTGCAACGCCTGCAGCGAGAAGCGAAACGTATTCTTTCTTACCGCCTACGCCGCCTGCAGCAGGATAACCGCCGGCAACGATCTTACCGAAGATTGTGAGGTCAGGCTTAACGTTGAAGAAACCTTGAGCGCCGCCGAGACCTACTCTGAAGCCGGTAACAACTTCGTCGAAGATGAAGAGCGCGCCGTACTTATGAGCAAGCTCCAAAGCCTTTTGATTGTAATCGAAATCTACAGGACGAGTACCTGACTCAGGACCAACCGGCTCTACGATAACGGCAGCCGTACCGCCTCTGTGACTCTTATTAGCTTTGAGATAATCTTCAAGCATGTTGAGGTCGTTAGGTCTTACTTCGTCGATTACCGAGAAGATATTGTTAGGAATACCGTGCGATTCGAGGAATTGTCTCGTACCTGGAACTTTAAGTCCGTATACCATCTGATCGGACCAGCCGTGATATGCGCCGCCGACTTTGATAATTCTCTTATGCTTTGTTTGGCATCTTGCGATACGGATTGCAGCCATAACTGATTCTGTACCGGAGCCAAGCATTCTGAACATCTCTACGTTGGGCATGTTCTTATTGATTTCCTTAGCGATAAGGAGTTCTGCCTCGTGGAAAAGACCCGTTACAGGACCGCACTCTTTGATGAGTTTGATTGCCTCTTCCTGTACGTCGGGATAGTTGCTACCCAAAATGGTAGGACCGCCTGCCTGCAAGAAGTCAATGTACTCATTGCCGTCGATATCGGTAAGATATGCGCCGTCAGCCTTTACCATGCACATTGGGAACGGCTTGTTGAACGCCAAGTTGTGTTGAACACCGCCCGGGATAAACTTCTTTGCCTCTGCAGTGATTTCTTTTGAGCCTGCGCACTTAACGTCGTAGTACTCTTTGCAAATCTCTTGATACTTAGCTTCTGGAATAGAATAGATATTCTTGTCGGTAAGCTCTTTGAGACTTTGATTTATTTCTTTTGCGCTTCCCCAGCGCGAAATGCCGAAACCTTGTTGGACTTTTTCCGGTAGCGGCTTGTAAGTAACTTTCATAGTTTGCCTCCTTGAAGTTAAAATATTACAGATAAATTTTAACACACTTAATTGATAGTTGTCAATATTCGCATTAAAATAGTTTGCGTATTTATCTAAATTTTTTGAAAATTTTTCATAATGATAATTGACAAATGTCGAAGAAAAGTACGTTATTTTACAAACCAACTTTTTTTGATAATTATTTCATTTTTTTGAATTATTGTGTTGTTATTTAATTC
>CAMWQA010000022.1 GCA_947176265.1 uncultured Clostridia bacterium
ATATATAACTATATGTGATATAATTTTATATAATATATTTTATTAAATATATTATATAAGGATATCAGTAAAAAAATAATAAAAAATCTGTTGACAGCTTTGATGACCTTGTGATATTATAGCAGTGTTTATACTAGAACATAGAAAAACATGATAAAATAACATTAAGGAAGTACTACGGCTGAATGGGAAATAAAGGGCAACAAAAGGATAATCAAAATACAAAATTTAGCGAAATAATGCATTTGACTAAAAGAATAATCACTAGAAATGTCGCTTTATTAGCCGTTTCTACGGTAATTTCTGTATGTATTGAGATGATTAGGCAAGCAGTGTTGTATGCTAAAGAAAATCCAAATATAGGAATAGAAAATCTATTTAATTTATTTAAAGAGGATAAAATTATAATAGATAACGCAATATTGAATATAATATTGATGGCTCTTATAATTTGGTGTATTATGGGCGACTTAACTCAAAAAGTCGAAGATAAAAATAAAACGGAAGATCAAACACCTTTTTGGATTAGGGTACCAGTTATTATCTTTTTAGTGATTACGTTACTGTGGTATGCGATTCAAGAGTTAATGCTACTAGATAAAATGCGTAATGTACTAAGTGGATTGATAAGTTTTGGCTTTTTTGTATTTTTGGCTCTCTATTTCGCAGATGGGCCGAATAAAAAAGAGAAATATACCGATACTTGTATAGCGCCAGAGGCAAAGCAAATAGAAAATATATAATTGTTCAAAGAGAAAAAAAAGGAAAGGAAAAATAATATGTTAACAACTTTTTTGATAGTAGTAGGTGCCATTATATTGGCATTAGCAATAGTATTCTTGATTAGTTTCATCAATATAAAACATAATAATGGCGTTGATAAATATGAATTGAATAAAAAGAGTAAGGACGGATTAGCAGCAATAATTCGTGAGAATTATGGAACAAAAGTCGGGGAGCATTTTGAAAAGGCAGAGGAAGCACTTAAAGGAGAAAAAATAAACTTTTCTTATGAGGATGTGCTTATTAATGATACGAAAGAAGAAAATTTAGTCGATGATGTAGAAAAGAAGGATAATAAAAATGCCGGAAATTAGTAAACATTTTAACGATTGGATCTATCCAAAAGTAATAAGCGCTTCAATTAATGCTGCATCAAAAAAAATAGATGAAGAGTTTTCTAATGCCACAGGGTTTTGCAGATATATGGAAGAGGATAAATATAAGCAAGAACTTTCATCCATATATGAAGAGAAACGAGAATGGCTGAAGGAACAATATTTTACACAATTTGATGAGGCGAAATTGCTTGATTTCCATAAGCTCGCTGCGGTACTATGTCGTTCTATTTTAAGATTAAAGCCATTTGCCTTTAATATTGAACTTGCAGATAAATATATGGCAGAACATGGTAAAAGAACAGATAAGGAGTGGGTAATTAATAATTATTTGGTTAATTATAAGGTCGCCATAGATGTAAGTTTAGGATTTACGTTATATGATTTGTTTGGTAAAATTGGAGAAAAGAAGGTGGATATGCCTAAGCCGAACGAGTACGGCGATTTATTGAAAAATCTTTCTACTTATGGTTTAGAAAAATATAAAGAAGGTACTACTCCTGTGCAAATCGAACATGAGCCGTTTTATAATAGTCAAATAATAGAAATTGCAATTAATGATACAAATGGCCGTGATTTTGATTATTTGGGATTCGCAACTAATTGCTTCCAGTTACAGCAGTATACTTTGCTTAAGTATTTATATGATAAAGAGCATAATAAATAATAGTAATATGTGGTAGTAACAATATAAACACACAAAACAGAAAAGACAACCAAATCGGTTGTCTTTTTTAATTGGAGGTGCAATATGATACTACACGATACCTAGTTTTTACTCAACTCGGTTGGTTGCTTTAAATAGTGTCTTTCGAGTATGAGATACACGACGTCGAGGATAAGCAGGATAAGGAAGATATACGTTGTGGGGTAAAATTCGAGTTTGTATTTAGTGAAAGAAGTGTATATCCCTGCTATGAGCATAGTAAAGAAAGCTAGCGTTAGGGACGGCAGAAGATAGAATTTCTTTCCTTTAAATTGTCGAATTATACAAACGATTGCTAATACAAGACAAATAAACATAAGAATTGAACAAATAATATTTTGGGCAACATAAGTGGTAGCATGTACTTTGTGACTTGCTCCATATAGATCGATTGTCTTAATAATTTCAGGGAAACGCGACCAAGAAAAAGGCAAAGACAAGATAAAAGGTAATCTAAAATAAGACGCTTCGGAAGCATCTTCATAATATCCCTTTGAAAATGTAACGAGGGGAAAGCAAAACAGTAGCAAATAGAGAATGGATAGCGATAGTGTTATCCATTTTTTGTATCTAGAAACATTAACAATAAAATTCTTCATAAGAAGAAAATATCATAAAAGGAGGTAAATGTCAATGAAAAATTACAAAACAAGGGTTCATTTGGTTGAGCCAACAAAACTTTTGGAGCGCGTTACAGTAGATAATATGCGTTTCCTCAACCCATTAGGGCACGATTTTGAAGGTGGGGCGTATTATATAAGCCCTATACTATCATCACAATATAATGACTTTGCAATATGGAAAAGAGAAAATGGAAAACATCCAATAACCAATATTAGAAATGAGCTATATAAAAACGTTTATCTTCCTAATTCGCAATTTATAATAGCAACTGTGCTTTTGGAATCAACAGTCTTTTGATAAAATCAAAACATCAATAACATTAATCGATCCTTAAGGCGATTCTGTATGGACAGGGACGTCATGGGAGACAACAGGAGAGCCAATTACGGGCATTGAATTAGAGGAAGAGGGTACATATACTTTATAATATTCTTATGGTAAAGATTATGCGGAGAATAAATTTATGATAATAGGTGTATCAGCTAAAGAATGATAGCAGACGATAAGATTGCAAGTGTATATATCAATTTTGGCAAAGATAATTACTTACCCGAATTGGACGAAGATACGCTTTGAAAATTATTACAGACAAAAAGTAAGCCTATTTTGCTTAAAAGCCAATCAATTAAACGTAATCTTGGAAAGAACACGGATGTTTCTGATGAGATAATGTAAAATATAATAACTGAAGCATTGTATAGACCTATAAATGTTTTCTGCTAACCCCAAAATCATTGACATAAGAGTGATAGAATGTTATAATAAACCATCCAATTAGTAATTTATGCTAAAAGTAAGGACAGCCTTTCGGCTGTCCTAGGTGGTTGCTTAAAACGCTATGTAGATCTTTTTAAGCAACTTGTCCACAAATGGCACTTTAGAATGGCGAAAGAAATTTAGAGTGCCATTTGTGGGAGGTATAATAAATAGGACGAATATTCTAGCGTCTATTTCCGACAAGATAGATGCTAGGATTATAGCAAATGTAAGTAGTATTACTAATTTGCTAAAGTAATTTTTGCCTTTCAGCATAATTGTTTACCTCCTATTTTGATTACAAAAATTTTTTACACATATATAATATAAGCGCAAATCGCATTCTGCAAGTAGTTTATGAGTGTTTTTTAAAAAAATTTTTAATTTGTAAAATGTTGCTGAAGCCTATTGACAAACTGAAAAAATCAGTTAAAATGTATAAGCATCCTTACAAATCACGGAAGTTTTTAGATAAAATTATTCTGATAAACGCAAAAAAGAAAAGGCAACCATTTGGTTGTTTTTTTGATATCCAACGGACGAAATAAGCGGTAAATTTTACGATATCTAGTTTTTGTTTAGCTCGGTTGGTTGTTTTAGGTAGTGCATTTTGAGGATAAGGCACACGATGTCGAGGACAAGCAGGGAGAGGAAGATAAAGAAGGTAAAGAAAAGCAGGTTTTGAAAGTATTGTTACAATCCATATAAAGCCAAAATTTAATAAAATATAACAAGAGTAGCGAAAACGAGAGACTAAGGAAGTTTAAATTTTCTGACTTTGAAGTTGTGCACTTTTAATATCCAATGCAAAGCATGCTATTATAAATGCTGTATCGGCCTCATAAACTGTATGCCAACCTTCCAATATATAAAAAAGTATAGACAAATTTACAAAGTCGTGTTAAAATTAGACTATTAAGGAAATCTATTATGAATAAAGTTACTACGCAAAAATCAAAAGGCGAAAATAAAAAAGAAAAGTATAAGTATTCAAATAAGAAAGTTTATTTGATTTCTTTGGCAGGATTGCTGATAATTGCCGCCGTATTTGGCGTGGCATTCGGCAGTTACGCGTTGGGCGTAAACTTTGCAAAGACGGCAATTACTATCAACGAGAACGAGACCTATCAGACGATGCAAGGTTTTGGAGCGTCGTCTGCGTGGGTATATCAAGCTTTGGGTATTTACGACAACGAAGATCTCAAAGACGAGACTATTGAAATGCTATACGGAGATGGCGGACTTGGACTCAACACCTTTAGATACAATATAGGCGCGGGCGGAGCTGAACTAAATCTGTACAGTGACAAATTGCGCGGAGCAGAGAGCTTCTTTATTGCAGATAGATTCAAAGGCGATTACTCGGTATTTTCCGACGTCAACAACTACGATTTCACAAAAGATAAGGGAGTTATGACGCTTTTTGAAAAGGCTCTTGAGACAGGTAATATTAAAGAAGTGGTCTTCTTTGCCAATTCTCCTCATTACCTTATGACTAAAAACGGCAAGACTCACAGCAATGAGAAAAAGCAAAACAATCTCAAGCCCGAATGCTATAAAGCGTACTGCGAGTATATTCTCGTAATCGTCGATTATTTATATACCAACGTGATATGCAAGTACGACGCAGATATTGAAGTGCGTATCTCTCCCGTCAACGAACCTCAATGGGATTGGGGCGGAGAAGGCGCGTCGCAGGAAGGCTGCCATTTTGACCCCAAATACCTTGCAAAGTTTTACGACGTATTTCACAGCGCGCTCGTCGAATTCAACGAAAGCAAATCTCTTAATTTCGCAATGGATATATTCGAGAGCGGCAATTACAAGATGGAAGATTCAAAGGCAAAGGTAAAGTCGTATATTACTCAATTTGCCAAGTACGATTGGTTTAAAGATTTAGACGGTATTTCCGTACATTCTTACGGAACTGATATTAGTAAGTTATCCCGCGTAAGATTCCGCGGTTATATGAAAAATCATCACGACGGATTGGGCGTAAGAGTCAGCGAGTATTGCGTCATGAAAGGCGGAGTGGACGATAGTATCGATATGGGTATTTACTCTGCAAAGGTAATTATGCGCGACTTAAGTTTAATATGGGCGGAAAGTTGGAATTATTGGCTTTCAGTATCGACTTACGACTATGAAGACGGGCTCGTTTATTGGGACGGAGCTGACAACTTGAGCGTAACTAAGAGATATTACACGATGGGACAGTTCTCAAGATATATTCCTCGAGGCAGCGTGCGTATCAAAGCAGATTACAACGACGAATTTAGTTTCAACGGAGTCGAGTGCGTAGGCTACAGAAGACCCGACGGCAGCCTCGTTTTGGTTATCATCAACGACAGCAAGAGAGATAAGGATATTAAGCTCAAGTTTAGCGGCGAAAAATATGAAAATGTCAAAGAGATAGTCACTTCTGGTAATAAAAATTGGGTTACTGCCGAATACAAATACGACGGCTATATTACCGTGCCTGCAAAGTCTGTCGCGACCTATATTTTGACCCGCCCCGTAGTAGAGGAAGCGTAGTATGACAAAGAAGATTTTGAAAATTTCCGCATGCGTTATTGCAGCAGTTTTGATAATAGGTTTGATATTTGGCGTATACGCTTTGGCGGTTACGTTTGCCACTACGTCAATCACGCTTGATACGTCAAAACGCTATCAGACTATGCAGGGCTTTGGAGCGTCGTCTGCGTGGATATATCAGCAGTTTGGATTAGAAGAAGACGTCAATCTCAAAAATACCGCTATGGAAATGCTATACGGCAAAAGCGGACTTGCGCTCAATACTTTCAGATACAACGTAGGCGCGGGCGGAGTAGATGTTGATCCGCAATTTAACGAAAGAAGCGCGGAAAGCTTTTTTGTCGCAGACAATTTTGACGGAGACTATACGGTTTTTGCCGACGAAAACAATTATGATTTTACATCGAGAGACCAAGCCGTCTTGAATATGTTTGAAGCCGCGCTAGCCACGAGAAATATAGAGAGAGTCATTTTCTTTGCCAATTCTCCGCACTATCTTATGACGAAGAATGGCAAGACGCACGGAGAAAAGGTATACGACAACAATCTCAAAGAAAATTGTTACGAGGCTTTTTCGCAATATATGCTCGTAATAGTAAATTATCTTTACAAAAATTACGTATGCAAATATGACAGTAACATCGAGATACTTATCTCTCCCGTCAACGAACCGCAATGGAAATGGGGCGGAGAGGGCGCTACGCAGGAGGGCTGCCACTTTGATCCAAAACCTCTTGCCAAGTTCTACGACACTTTCTACAATACGCTCAAAGAGTTTAATAAGTCTCATAATACTAATTTTGAAATGGATATATTCGAGAGCGGCAATTACAAGATGATTTTATCCTCCCATACCAATTTCAACGAATATATGACTGAATTTGAAAAGTACGAGTTTTTTGAAGACGTTAAGACTATATCGTTGCACTCTTACGGCGCGGATGAAAGCGTGTTCTACAGAGAAAACTTTGCCGACTATATGGCAAAGTATTATCCCAATATCAGTATAAGTATGAGCGAATATTGCACGCTTAAATGGGGCGTGGACGAGAGCATAGATATGGGTATGAGTTGCGGAAAAGTCATAATGCGCGATTTAACTATTCTCAATGCTACGGATTGGCAATGGTGGCTGTCAATAGCTAGAGGCGGATATGAAGACGGACTGGTATATTGGCTTCAAGATAACGACGGTATATCCTCTCTTGACGTAACCAAGAGATATTACGTCATGGGACATTTCTCAAAGTATATTTACAGAGGAAGCGTAAGAATATCTTCAAACTACAGCGACTTCTTGGGACTCAACGGCGTAGAGTGCGCGGCTTTCAAAAACCCCGACGACAGTATAACGGTAGTGGTGCTTAACGATAGTTCTAAGTCGCATAAGATTGACTTAAAGGGAATAGAGGGATACAATCGCGTAAAAGAAGTGTTGACGGACAGCGACGTAGATTGGCAAGTGAGAGAATACGACTTTGCAGGAAACGTCAAAGTTCCCGCCAACTCAATTACGACTTTCGTTTTGACGAGGAAGTAAGAGAGCGTTGTTTTATGTTGTAAAAACATTCAAGAAGTGGTAAACTATATAAGCAATAAAATTTGATATCAAAAGTTTTATAAAGGAGTGGACTATGGTAAAGATAGATATTATTTCGGGATTTTTGGGGGCAGGTAAGACTACGTTGATAAAGAAACTCTTATCGTCAGTTCTTAAAGGACAAAAGATTGTGCTTATAGAGAACGAATTTGGAGATATCGGTATCGACGGCGGTTTTTTGAAGGATGCAGGCGTGCAAATCAATGAGATGAACAGCGGTTGTATTTGCTGTTCGCTCGTGGGCGATTTCAAGAAGGCGCTCAACAAAGTATATGAAGAATACGCTCCCGACAGAATAGTAATAGAGCCGTCGGGCGTAGGTAAGTTGAGCGACGTTTTGCAAGCAGTGTTGTCGGCAAATCTTCCCGACAGTGAGATTTCGTCGTTGACGGCAGTCGTAGACGCAAAGAAGTGCAAAATGTATATGAAAAACTTCGGCGAGTTTTATAAAAACCAAATCGAGCAGGCAAAGTGCGTAGTGCTTTCGCACACGACGAACATTTCCGAGGACAAACTTCAATACTGTATCGATACCGTCAAATCGCTCAATAGCGATGCCGTAATAGTTACCACTCCGTGGGAAGAGATAGGCGGAGATAAAATATTTGAAGCAATGACAAACACTTCCACTCTTGCAAGCGAATTGAAAAAACTCGAAGAAGAGGAAGTATGTCCCGTTTGCGGTGGACATCATCATCACGATCACGAACATGAGCATGAACACGAACATCATCACGATCATGACGAAGAATGCGGTTGCGGACACCATCACGACCATGAGCACGAACATCATCATGAGCATGGCGAAGAATGCAGTTGCGGACACCATCACGATCATGAACACGAACATCATCATGACCATGACGAAGAGTGCAGTTGCGGACATCATCACCATCATGGACACGACGCGGACGAAGTATTTACGAGTTGGGGCATAGAGACTGCTAGCAAGTATACGCAAGAGCAAATCAAAGAAATCTTGCAAAATCTTGACGGCGGAGAATACGGCATAATCTTGAGAGCAAAAGGCATTGTCGGCGGGCAAGACGGTAAATGGATACACTTTGACTACGTACCCGAAGAAGTTGACGTCAGATACGGCGGAGGCGAAGTTATCGGCAGAATATGCGTAATAGGCAGTAAAATAAACGAGCAAAAGCTCGCTCAGTTGTTTGGAGCATTGGCGTAATAATGGATAGAAAAGAAATACCGGTATATTTATTCACAGGTTTTTTGGAGAGCGGTAAGACTAAGTTCATTCAAGAAATGATGACCGACGACAGATTCAACGAGGGCGAAAAGACTTTGCTTCTCGTATTTGAAGAGGGCGAAGAGGAATATCAACCCAAGTATTTTGCATCTCCCAACGTGCATATTGAGTACGTCGAGGATATAGACGATATCAACGACGAGGTGCTGGAAGTAATCGTAGAAAAACACGGCATTCAACGCGTAATAGTCGAGTATAACGGTATGTGGGAAGTAAATAAGTTTTTTGACGTAATTCCTTCCAATTGGGCAATGGCGCAGATACTTATGATTGCAGATTCCAATACCTTCCTTAATTTCAACGCAAATATGCGTCAGCTTACCTTTGACAAAATGCAATCCAGCGAAGCCGTTATATTCAATAGATTTGACAATTCCAAAGACAAAGCAGAGTTTCACAAGATTGTGAGGACGGCAGGCAGAAAGATTGAGATACTTTACGAGTACGCAGACGGACACGTAGAACCCGACAATATTCCCGATCCGTTGCCTTTTGACCTCAACGCCAACGTGGTCGAAATAAAGGACGAAGACTATGCGGAGTTCTATAGAGATATATGCGAAGAAGGGGATAAATACGAAGGCAAGATACTTTCGTTTAAGGGTATAGTCGCAGTTGACGACACCTTGCCAAAGAATACTATAGTGCTTGGCAGACATATCATGACATGTTGCGAAGCCGACATATTCTATGGAGCTTTCGTATGCGAATACAAGCAAGTAATTGCGCTTAAAAAACGCGATTGGGTAAAGATAACGGCAAAAGTCAAGTTTAGAAAGCACGAAGTGTACGAGGGCGTAGGCCCTGTATTCGAGGCAATATCTATAGAAAAGACAGCCAAGCCCAAACAAGAACTCGCAACATTCTAATAGACGAGCCTCTCGTTAAGTTCGTGCGGTAATCTTGCTACCGATTTATGCGCTAAGTTCGTCTACGTCTTGTCCACGTAACTCTGCTACGCAGACAATACGTATCCTGCTTATCGTAAAAATCGCTGACGCAATCTTTTCCGCGTCACTTAATTCGAGTCTCTAGTTGACGAAGAGTATATTGAAAAACATATATAACAATAATTTACTTTTAGGAGAAAAATTATGCAAAGAATAGCAAAATTTCACAAAGTTTCGTTTGAACAATTCAGCAAAGATTGGATTGATACTTTTGGAGAAAAAGACGATATAAAGGCAATTTACGACGGCATTAAGTTGCCAAAGAGAGCGACGACAGGTTCTGCGGGATACGACTTTTTTGCTCCCGTCAAGATAGAACTTGCTCCCAATCAGACGATTAAGATACCTACGGGCATTCGCGTGGAGATTGAAGAGAATTGGGTGCTCAAGTGCTATCCCAGAAGCGGTCTTGGATTTAAGTTTAGATTGCAACTCAACAACACCGTCGGAATTATCGACAGCGACTATTTCCATTCATCCAACGAAGGTCATATCTTCTGCAAACTTACCAACGCTACCAATGAGGGAAAGAGCGTCGTAGTCAATCAAGGCGATGGATTTATTCAAGGTATATTTATCGAATACGGAATTACAGTCGACGATGAAGTAAGCGCAAAGCGCGACGGCGGTTTCGGCTCGACGACAAAGAAGTAATGAAGAGGAAAATTTTTGTTTTAACGGCATTGATATTGACGGTTTTGACGGCGTTGTTTTCAACGGCGTGCTTAAAAGTTGAGCCGTTGAAAAATTACGATTTTTCCATAGACAACGTTATCGAAGTTCGCGTCAGCAGTTCTCCAATGTATATAAATTTACACGGTACTGTTTACGGTGTAAAAAAGGGAAATAGTCAAGAGGGCGACGAGGCAATAAAAGCTATTGCTACGACTTGGGCGGCTATCCAACGAGACGCGGCTTTTACAAAAGGTAAGAAGTACGACGGAATTACCACAGGCGGGACGTATTATTACGAGTGTATTTTTGCCGACGGTAGCACTTTAAAACTAACGAGAGATAGAGTAGACAATCTCTATTTTGACGACGGCAGTTCTGTGAGAATAGATTTTGATTATAAACTTAACTCGCTTCACAGTCAATACGGTCTGATAATGCAAAAAGAAAATATAATAGGGCATATCTCGCAAAAACACGACGACAATTGCGACTGCGACGAATCGCCGAATGTAGAACAAGATTAATAAAAACAAACGGAAGCAATTTGCTTCCGTTTTGTCTTTTGTATATATCGTATTTCTTTTGTTGACTACGTCATATTATGCGTGCAATACCACTTCGCCTGTTTTCAGGGTGGCGGGCACGTCGATTACTTTTTGATTGGAAGAGCCCTTCCAATATAGTTTTGGGTCAAGCAATTCGATTTTAAATCTTCCGTCGACCATTACGTCGAGATACTTGACTATGTCCCAATCTTTTACTTCTTCCCACTCGTATCCGCTGTATAACCAAATAGTCTTTTTAGGGTACTTCTTGCGTATTTCTTTTGCAAGCTCCAATACGCAATCTCTATTTGCGGGGTGCAATGGGTCTCCGCCCGAGAAAGTAATTCCCGATACGTAAGATTTGTCGAGTTCGTCAAAAATTTCTTTCTTTTCGGCGTCGCCGAATTCAAGTCCGCCGTTGACGTCCCAAGTGATAGGATTTTGGCACTCTTTACAGTGGTGGTTGCAACCTGCGACCCACAGAACTACTCTCAATCCGTCGCCGTTGAGCATATCGTCTTTTGTAATATTGTGGTATCGCATAATTACATACTCTTCCTATCTTTTATTTCTGCCATTTTAGCTTCGTTGAGACGGGTGTCGCCCTTTACTCTGGAATATGAGAGGTATCCGTTCATTCTCTCGATTTTGGTGAGGTTTTTACTTCCGCACTTTGGGCATACGTCCATATTCAATTCTTGATGACCGCAGTCGTCGCAGTATGCGAGCGAGAGGTTGACGCCCTCATAGAATCCCATATCCATTGCTCTTCTTATAAGCGTACGGATTGCCTCTTTGTTGTAGTCGATGGGGTATTTGACGTATTGTATCTTACCGCCGTTGAGCAAATCCCAGAATCTGTTTTCGAGGTTTTGTTTTTGAATAGGCGAAATATCTTCGGTTACGTGGCAGTGGAAAGAGTTGGTTACGTAAGGTCTGTCGCTTACGTTTTCTACTATGCCGTATTGCTTTCTAAATTGTTCTACCTGCAATCCGCAGAGGCTCTCTGCAGGAGTGCCGTACATTGCGTACAATACGTGGTCTTCTTCCTTAAATTCGTTTATCTTTTTGTTGATATATCTCATTACTTCAAGGGCAAATTCGCCGTCTTGAGCAATTGATTTTTTGTTATGCAACTCTTGCAATTCGTTGAGAGCCGTTATACCGAAAGATGCAGTTGCCGCCTTGAGAAGCGGAGCAATTCTGTCGCTGTACTTGAGATGACCGCCGTAGAAACCGCCTTCGCAATAAGCAAGCGGATTGGTAGACGCTCTCATCTGTCCAAGGTATTCGTAAGTGCGCAAGTGAAGTCTGCGAATAAGTTCGAGATAGTAATCGAGCACTTCGTAGAAATCTCTTGATTCTTGCTTTGCTTTTGCGTAAATCATAGGCAAGTGGAGACTTACCGCGCCAATATTAAATCTACCTACGAATATCGGCTTGTCGTTCTCGTCTGCGGGGTACATACCTCCCTTTTCATACCAAGGGGAGAGGAAAGCTCTGCAACCCATTGGGGAAATGACCTCGCCGTATTTTTTGTAGATGCTTGCGACGTAGCCTTCGCCCGTCAACGACAGCCAATCGGGGTACATCGTCTTGGAAGAGCAGTCTACGCCCGCCTCGAATACGTCTTCGAGTTCTTTACCCGGTCCGTGAAGATTTTCGTCGTACAAGAATACGATTTTGGGGAAGAGCACCGGCTTTTTGCATTCTTTCTTGCCTTGTCCGCCTTTGCGAACTTCAAGCATACATACGTTAGCCATCTTTGCAAATCTTGAAGTGCCGAGACCGCCTGTGATTGTGATGAACGGATAATCGCCTCTTGAGGACGCAACGGTGTTGAACTTGTATTCCCAGCCTTGGAAACCTTGCATCATATCCTTGCGTACGTCCTTGATAGCTTCTTCTTCGGCTTTGTCTTTTGCAAGACCCATACCGATATATCTGTCGTATTGTCTTTGGAAAGTCTTTTCTGCATACGGCTCGAGGATTTTATCTACTTGAGGTACGGTAAAACCGCCGTATTGCTGACTTGCTGCGGAGAGGACGATATCTCCGATTACGTCGAATGCAACATCAAGAGTCTTTGGCTCGTTGTACCAAATATTGCCCATCTCAAAACCGCCCTTGAGCACTGTAGCCACGTCGAAGAGACAGCAGTTCATAGTATCTCTTCTCGCCGACATATCGTGGATATAGATATATCCGTCGCGGCAAGCTTGCAATTCGTCTTTCGTCAAGAAAAACTTTTGATAGAGTTCTTTGTTGAGCTGATTGAATATGAGGCTTCTCTTAGTTGAGACGAGGGCAGAGTCGGAATTTGAGTTTTCCTTATCGCCGATATACATTATGGCTTGGCTCTTCTTATATACCTCGTCGAGCATGTGTACGAAATCTTGTTTGTAGTTGCGGTAGTCCTTGTAGCTTTTTGCTACGGCAGGGTTGAGCGACTCGAGCGCATATTCTACGACGTTGTGCATTTCGCTTATGGTAATAAAGTCTTTGTTCATAGAAGCGACTTTCTTATTTACGAAATCGCAAATAAAATCTATATCTTCGTCGCTGAATTTCACAAGGGCTCTGTAAGCGGACTTGTTGACAGCCGTCACTACTTTCTGGACGTTGTATTCTTCTTTAGTTCCATCTTTCTTAATTACGTACATCATAATTGTTCTCCTATTCATTCGTTGCAGAAATGATTATAGCATATAGATACTGCTTATGCAAGGCAAATATGCAAAATAAATTAAAAAAATTTTATAAATTTTGCTTGACAACCACAATATCTTGTGATCGGTAATATTTTTAATATCTACATAGTGTATTATACCTT
The DNA here is from genome assembly GCA_947176265.1 of uncultured Clostridia bacterium. Lineage (GTDB taxonomy): Bacteria > Bacillota > Clostridia > Christensenellales > UBA3700 > RACS-045. The sequence goes on from CAMWQA010000022.1 coordinate 13,613, forward strand.
TTGATTATAATAAGGCAAAAATGTCCTAAATCGACACCTGGCGGAGATTTATTTTTGTACAATATCAGTATGATAATTTAAGGGTATGAGAGAGTTAAAAAGTTGGCTACGCTTTGAATAAAGATTTTTTGATTGGAATTTCAGTAAGTCAAATAATTCTGCTCATTAATTATTATAAATAAAATATTTAACCAATATTATGATAGGATTTCCCCTATGTAATTTTACCCGACGCATAAACTTGACTTTGCATAATATATGGTATATATTATTTAAGGTTGAAATCAACGGACGTATAGGATTTATTTAACTATGCAGACAAAAGAAAGATTAAAAACAATGGGCGAAAAGCTCAAAAGTATAGTTCTTCCCGTCGTAGCGTACGGCGGCGTTGCGGGAATACTCTCGGGATTTTTGGTAGGAGTATTCAATTTTGTCGCACGGTATTTGCTTGAGGTATCGGGGAAGATATATCAAAGCGTAATCGCTCATCCTTGGGCGATACCAATCTTTTTCTTGGGTTTAGCGGGACTTGCTATGCTAATGGCTTTGTTGCATAAATTTATCCCAAACGTACGCGGAAGCGGTATCCCCAACGTTGAGGGAAGCGTGCGAGGCGTGTTGTCATTTAAATGGTTGAGGACGTTGTTCGGCACGGTAGTGGGATCGTTTATAAGCTTTTTCGCAGGACTGCCTTTGGGTAGCGAAGGTCCAAGCGTTCAACTTGGCGCAATGACTGCGCAAGGCGTAACTGAAATGATGAAAGCAAAACTCACTTGGAGAAGATACGTCATGGCAGGCGGAGCAGGCGCAGGTATATCCGTTGCGTTCAATGCGCCGCTTACGGGAATAATATTTGCAATGGAAGAGTGCCACAAGCGTATATCTCCAATGATACTTTTGTGCGCTTCGTCGTCGGTAATATCAGGTACGGCGACGTATAGATTGTTGGGTATGGCTATCAAAAATCCCAAGTGGTCGAGCACTTCCATGCTATTTGATATCAAAGGGCTTGAGCCATTTGGAGACTTCAAGCAGATGAGTTCCGTGGGCGAATTTGCAGAAGTCCTCGGCATACTCATAGGCATTGGCGCGGTTATAGGCGCTTTAGCGATACTTTTTAATTTCTTACTGATACGTTCGCAAAAAATTCTTGACAGATACGTCAAACAATTTCCTTATTGGGCGAGACTTTTGCTTGCCTTCTTACTTACCGGCGCGCTGGGACTTGTCTTCACAAAGTGTTTTGAAGACGACAACGGATTTGCATTCCTCAATACCGGCGGTCATTCGCTAATAGATTTGTTATGTCACAGCGGGCTCAAGTACTCATTTTTTATGCTTTTCGGCGTACTCGTTTTGAGAATGATACTCTTGCTCGTATGTTACAATTCTGGAGCAACCGGCGGACTTTTCATACCGATGCTTGCAATGGGCGCGTTGCTTGGCGCAATGCTGGGTACGCTATTTGTCAAGATGGGTATGGATTCTATGTATTTCCCCGCAGTGATAGTCATATCAATGACGACTTTCTTTGGCGCAAGCGTACGCGCTCCCATTACGGCGATAGTACTCGTCGTAGAGTTGTCGGGATATCAATCCGACTTCTTGCCAATTGCAATATCTATATTTACCGCATATCTCGTCGCAGAAATACTTGGCAATATGCCGATATACGACAGCATGTTGGACAGACTCGTCGAACAAAACGCAAGCAGCGTTGTCAAGAAAGACTTTGTCATAGCAGTTGAGAAGGGTACTTTTGCAGTGGGCAGACAAATCAAAGATATTATGTGGCCTGCCAACGCGCTCATTACTCAAGTCATGAGAGCCAACGGCGAGAGCCTTATTCCAGACGGTAAGACGAGACTGAAAGAGGGAGATAAACTTACCATAGTCGTTAAGAGTAGCGATTTCCACGAGACGGAAGAATTTTTATCTAATTTGTTGGAGAAAAACAAAGTGCGCGACAAAGACGGCGACGGACAAAATCATCAGGATTTAAGCGATGAAGATATACAAGATGAAATAGTTAAAGGTGGCGGAGAGAGCGTTGAGAATATCGACGAAAATCAAGCATTGCCTACTAATGAAGTTGAAGAGGACGACGACAAGACGGCAGACGGAGAGAACGAAGAATGAGTATATTGACGATAAAGGGACTTACGCATATATTTGACTCCAAGACTTTGTTTGACGATGCGGATTTGAGCGTCAACAACGGCGAACATATCGGAGTGGTCGGACTCAACGGCGCAGGCAAGTCCACTTTTATGAATATAATCACGGGAAAGCTCACTCAAGACGCAGGCGAAATCAAGTGGCTTAACGGCATAAGGTGGGGCTATCTCGACCAGCACGCGGACATTGACAGAAGTCAGACCGTCATGGAGTACTTGCAAGGCTCGTTTGATTATTTGTATGAGCTCAACGAAAAGCTTGAACAACTTTATACCGATATGGCAACCGAAGAGGATATGGACAAGCTTGACAAGATGGTTCACAAGTCTGCGTCAATGCAAGAACAACTTGACGAAAGCGGGTTTTACGACCTTGATTCCAAGATAAAGAAGGTAGCCAACGGTCTTGGCGTAAACAATTTCGGTTACGACACCGTGATAGGAAATTTGAGCGGAGGACAGAGAGCAAAACTCATGCTGTCCAAGTTGTTGCTCGAAGAGCTTGACGTAATGTTGCTTGACGAGCCTACCAACTTCCTTGATTTGGAGCAGATAGAATGGTTACGCAAATATCTTGACGGCTTTAAGGGGACTTTTATCCTCATATCCCACGATACGTCGTTTCTCAACAGCGTCTGCAAAATAATAGTCAATATCGAAAACGGTATGATAAAGAAGTATTGGGGCAACTACGACGAGTTTATACTCCAACACGAACAAAACGCAAAGCAGTACGCCGACAGCTACGAGCGTCAGCAGAGAGAAATCAAAAAGATGGAAGACTACATTGCGCGCAATAAGGCGAGAGCCGCGACGGCAGGTATGGCAAACAGCCGTAAGAAGATGCTCGATAGAATTGACGTAATGCAAAAGCCCGTATCGTTTGAAAAACCGACTTTTAACTTTCCATATACTTTGCTTGTTACCAAGCATTTGCTTGAAGTCAAGAATTTGCAGGTGGGGTACGACGGCAAAGCCATACTTCCGCCCATATCTTTTGAAATGGGTTCGACGACCAAGTTGTGGTTGAGGGGTACCAACGGATTGGGTAAGACGACGATACTCAAGACGATTATGAAGAGATTGCCTGCGATTGGCGGTTCTTTCAACTTTAATATCAACAGCAAAGTCAACTACATTGAGCAGGATTTGCAATTCCGCTCTAAAGACATCAACGCAATCACGTTTATGAACGAGACTTATCCCAAGATGAGCCAAAAGGATATCCGCACCCAACTTGCAAAAGTGGGTATCAAAAACGATTTGGCGACCAAGTCGATTGCCAATCTTTCGGGCGGAGAGCAAGTCAAAATCAAGCTGTGCGCGCTTATGCAAAAGCAGAGTAATATTCTCATTCTCGACGAGCCTACCAATCATCTTGACGTATCTGCAAAAGAGGCGTTATTCGAGGCGCTTGAGGCGTACGAGGGGGCTATTATTCTCGTAAGCCACGAGCCTATGTACGCCGAAAAACTTTGCGATAGAATTTTCGATATAGAGTTTTAATTAAAATAGTTAGTTATCTTGACAAAGATACTGCGCGAATATATAATACTGAGTAAGGACACTACTATGGGCTTTACGAAAAAACAAAAGATAGCGCTTATTATTTCATTATGGTTGTACTTTCTTTGGATAGTGGCAATAAGTTCTATTATGCGCGCTCATTTCAAAGGTAAGCTTATCAATTGTATTATCGTCGGCGGAGCAGGTTGCGCGGTAGTTTTCGTCCTCTACGTAATCGTATTTATAGGAGCTTATTACGTACCCAAAAAAATTAAAAACAAAGACAATATAGGCAGAATAAAGAGCATTTATCGCAGTGAAAATATATTGGGAATATACGTCAGCATCGTCGGATTTTTCGCGCTTTCTTTGAGCGTACTACTGCTCGATCAAAACAAAATGTATTCAGTAAGACTGGCTTGGCTTATCATAGTGACCGCATTGTTTTTGGCGGCAATTATTACTATGTCTATCAAGACTTATCGCAGAATAACATCCGCCGCGCATACCTTTGCGCTTCAGGAGAAAAACGACGCTATTATGTCGCAAGATGAATCTTCAGTGGATGATAATAGTAATTCAAATTTATAGTACCATTATTCACATTATTTATAATCTTCATATCCTAGAATATAAGCAGGATTTACGTCGATAATTTTGCACAAATTTGCAAACGTATCTAATGCCGGCATCGCTCTTCCCGATAAATATTGCGCAATAGTCGAAGATTTGATATTTAATCTTCTGCATATTTCTGCTTGCGTGAATTCGCTCGTTCTTATTGCCTCTATAAGTCTAATTCTAATTTCATTTAAAGTAATCATAATTTATTCTCCTTTTTAAAATTTTACTAGGAATTGCCTAGCAAACGCTTGACAACTAGGCATTGCCTAGCATATAATGCATATACAAAACGTCGTTTTCTTATACGACATTAATAAGTTAAATGCATAAGGAGATTATTATGGCACCGGAAAAATGTCCAATATGTGGCGAAGAGCCAGGTTGGAAAAGAATTGATGAACAAAAGAAGGGATTTAGCGCAGGCAAGGCCTTAGCTGGCGGTATATTATTAGGACCAATTGGCTTGGTTGGCGGCTTGTTTGGAAAAAAGAAAGCATTATACATTTGCACTAAGTGCGGATTTCAACACGAATATTCTGACTAGTATTTAACCGACAATAAAAATAGACCGTTCAATATTAAACGGTCTATTCTTTTAATTTGATAAAGTAAAATCTCAAATATTATACGATACCTTGAGCCATCATAGCGTCAGCGACTTTCAAGAAGCCTGCGATATTTGCGCCTACTACGTAGTTGCCTGCATAGCCGTACTTCTCAGCCGCAGCGTCGATATTGCGGAAGATATTTATCATGATATGTTGAAGTTCGCTGTCAACCTTTTCAAAAGACCAGAAGAGTCTGCTTGACGATTGAGCCATTTCGAGCGCGCTGGTAGCAACGCCGCCTGCGTTGGCAGCTTTGCCCGGCAAGAAGATTACGCCGTTGTCGATAAAGAGGTGCGTAGCTTCGAGAGTGGTAGGCATGTTAGCGCCTTCGCCGACCAAGATTACGCCGTTTTTGATAAGCATTTTTGCGCCTTCGAGGTCAAGTTCGTTTTGCGTAGCGCAGGGGAGAGCGATATCGCACTTAACCGACCAGATATTCTTGTGGCCTTCTTTGTATACTGCGGTAGGTACTGCCTTTACGTATTCTTTGATTCTTGCTCTCTTAACTTCTTTGATTTCTTTTATAATATCGAGGTTGATACCGTTTTCGTCATATACATATCCGTTGGAGTCGGACATAGCAACTACTTTTGCGCCAAGTTGTTGAGCCTTTTGGCAAGCGTAGATAGCAACGTTACCCGAGCCGGAAATTACAACTCGCTTGCCGAGGAAACTTGTTTGCTTTTTGCTCTGCAAAGCTTCTTGGGAGATGTATGCGAGACCGTAGCCCGTTGCTTCCGTTCTTACCAAGCTACCGCCGTAAGCAAGTCCGCGGCCTGTGAGTACGCCGCTGTGCTCGTTGCGAATTCTCTTGTATTGACCGAAGAGGAAACCTACTTCTCTTGCGCCTACGCCGATATCGCCGGCAGGCACGTCGGAGTCAGCGCCGATGTGACGGAAGAGCTCTGTCATGAAGCTTTGACAAAATCTCATGATTTCGTTGTCGCTCTTGCCCTTGGGGTCGAAGTCGCTTCCGCCCTTACCGCCGCCGATAGGAAGGGAAGTAAGGCTGTTTTTGAAGATTTGTTCAAAACCGAGGAACTTGATGATAGACAAGTTTACCGATGGGTGGAATCTAAGGCCGCCCTTATAAGGTCCGATAGCACTGTTGAATTGCACTCTGTATCCCTTATTGACTTGAACTTTTTGATTGTCGTCTACCCAAGCTACTCTGAACATAACGACTCTTTCTGGCTCTACGAGTCTTTCCAAAAGTCCTGCTTTTTCGTAAGCGGGGTTTTGGTCAAAGACTACTTTCAAGCTTTCAAGAACTTCCGTAGCAGCCTGATGGAACTCAGGTTGATCGGGGTTCTTTTCTTTCAATTCTTGCAACACTCTGTTTACATAATCCATTTTTTTACGATCCTTTTATAAAAATTAAATTTTTATGTAAACACATTTTAGCACACGGATATGAATTATTCAACAAAATACGCAAAAAAATCTATAAAAATTGAAAATTTTTAGAATTTATCCAATTTTAACCTATAAATAATACCGTTTTGTACATAAAACTGCCAATTTTTTACAATAGCGATATTTTATTAGAAAATCGTCGATTAATATTTGATTATCTTTAAATTATGTAGTATAATAAATACACTTAAAATTAAATTTCATTCTAGGAAGGTGGAGAAATGGAAGACAAGACATTAAATCAAGACCTTGAAAATGCCAAGGTCGAAACGGGCAATACTCCCGAAGCTCCAAAGAAGAAAGGCGGAGTCAAAGGCTTTTTGCAGTTGATAGTTTTTATTTTGTTGAGCATGGCAGGATTCTTAGTCCAAATGGCAATCGAGCAAGTTTGCGCTCGTGTGCCTGCGCTCAAAGATCCTATCAATAATTTGCAAATCAACGGCAGTACGAATTTTAGTCTTTTTGGAATAGACACGGTATGGGGACCGTTCTTTGTAACGTTGGTAGCAGTACTTATCTGCAAAATAATCAACTTTATTTTACATAGAAAAGTACTCTTTAAGCCAAGACACAATTTGGCGTTCGGCATCGTCATGTACGTTATTTTCAGCGTAGTATTGTGGTTTGGCTCGGCTATCGTAAAAGCTCCTGTAAGAGACGCGCTTATGGGTTGGAAATGGTGGACTGACCATATTACAAGCGATCCCGACGGTTGGGCTGTTACCGTAGCGGTAATGGTATATTCTACGGCTGACCTTATCATAATGTACTTTGCAGAGAAGTTCTTGATCATGAACGACAAACTCTTTAACAAGAAAGGACAGGAAGTAGCCGCTGTAGAAGGCGCTGCAGACACTCAAGAGCAAGCAGTTGCCGCTGACAGCGCAGTAGAAGATACTCAAGTTGTTGCAGAAGAGGCTCCTGTCGAAGAAGCAGTTGCTCAAGAGCAAGTTGTTGAAGAAGAGACCGTCGAAGAAGTTGAAGAAGAAGCCGCTGAGGAAGTAATCGAGGAAGTCGAAGAAATTGAAGAGGTAGAAGAGGTTGAAGAAGTCGTTGAAGTTGAAGATACTCAAGAGCAAGTTGAAGAAGAAGTTGAAGCGCCTGTTCAAGAAGAAATAGTGGAAGAAGAGGCGGTGGCAGAAGTTGTTCCCGTTGAGGAAAAGGTTGAAACTCCCGCTAAAACTCCTGTTAAGAAGACCGCGGCTAATAAGCCGGCTTCCGCTAAGAAAGCCGCTCCTGCTAAAAAGACATCTACCGTTAAAGCAAAGGCTGCCCCTGTAAATGATGACGATGATGATAAGACTGCTAACGCTATATTCTTTGAAACCATAGGATTGAACGCAGAAAAAGAAGGCGCAGAAGAAGCAGAGAAGAGAGCCAACTTTAAGAAAGCAAGAAGATCCATGGCAAAGAAGGCTATCGCGGCTGCCGAAGCAGCAGAAATTGCCGAAGAGCAAGAGGCAACCGAGGCAAAGAAGCCTGCGGCAAAGAAACCCGCTGCAAGCAAGACAACCGCAGCTAAAAAGCCGGCAGCTACCAAGACTGCAACGGCTGCAAAGAAACCTGCGGCAGCAAAGACAGCTACTGCAAGTAAGACGACCGCAGCGAAGAAGCCGGCAACAACAAAGACTGCAACGGCGGCTAAAAAGCCTGCCGCAGCAAAGACAACTGCAGCAAAGAAGCCGGCAGCTACCAAGACCTCAACGGCTGCAAAGAAACCCGCCGCAGCAAAGACGTCCGCAGCTAAGAAGCCGGC
>CAMWQA010000023.1 GCA_947176265.1 uncultured Clostridia bacterium
AGTCAGGAAAAGTATACTTTTCTTGGAATAGAAAACGCGCTTTTCCTGACCGTGAAAAAGAGGTAAAAATGAGAATACGAAAAAAGAAATTAATATGTTGCATCGTTATACCAATGTTGATAATTGCGTGCTTGCTGATAGCAAGTACGATTAAGGTCTTTACGCTAGACAATTTTGGAAATAATTCTAATCAAGAGACTACGCCTTTGGCAACAACGCCTGTAGTAAATAGCCCGACAATTCAAATGGGTAAGCGAGTATATCGCGCGGGCGACGGCGCTATATACCCCATAAGATATTCGCAATTTACCACTCCTTTAGACGATGCTACTATTAAAGTAGAGTTGCTCAATGACGGTACTAATGCTGTTAATTCAAATACCACTGTAAGTAATAAAAATAGTAAACAGGCGTATTTTGATTTTGCTACAAAGTTGGTAGTACCCGCGTATACGGAGTATGAAGTAAAGTATACTGTCACTTGTACGATATATAAATCAGCGAAGGACGGTAACGCGTCGACATATTTAAAGTTTTACGCTTTCGGCAAAGATTACACTTCCGATACTAAAGAGGACGAAATTATAACCGCGGAAAAATTATATAACAACGGCGCAGGAACGGATTTGGAGTTTAACAACAATAATGGAGTTGACAACGGTTATTGGGTAAACGGAATGTATACATATACTCAAACTCCTAAGGTTAATAAATCTACAACCTACACATATACGACTACTCATACCAATAAGACCAAATCTGATAAAGCTTTCTATCATAATTACGGATATTTTGGATCTATAGCAGCGGGTTCTTCGTATCCTTCAATGATGTTGTGCAGGATGCAAGTCGCCGCCACGGTGACGGCGAAGGCAATAGGACAAGAACCGCCTACTGACGTATCGGCGCAGTATACGGGACAAAACGTGACTATCAACGACGTGCCTAACGATCAAAAGGAGTGGTACAAATCGGCGATAATGTCTCCCGATTATTCTGCCAACACAGATATGGTAAATTTGGGCGACAAGAAAGTAAAAATTACCATTACCGATCCCGACGAATTTTTTAAAGGAGATCCCAAAGACGGTACTGACGAGAGCGATATTGTAAGGTATATTACGTTGACTGTCAAGAAGAAAAAGATTGGCGTAACAATTAACAATGATCTTTCCGTTACGCCTGCTTCGGGCGCGGTGTTTGGCGGAGATACGGCAGACAACGGACGAGCGCCGGAGTTTGGATTTAGATACACGAGTACCGACGGCAAGGGTTATGATTCAGACACATATCCTACGAATGTAGGAAAGTATAAAGCGACGGTTAAGATTACCAATGATTGCCCATACGAGTTGGATGACACGTATTCTAAAGAGTTTGAAGTAGAAAAGAAGAAAGTTAAAAAGCCTACTAAACCTGTCGGCAACAATCTGACTTATAACGGAAAAGTGCAAGAACTTGAGTTGACTAACATCAGCGACGACGTCGCTATCACGCCGCAAAAAGATAGCGGAATGGAGTATGACGCCGTAAAGAAGGTACTCAAAGCAAAAGACGCCAAGACGTATACAGTTACCATAGCTCTAAAAGACAACGGCGTGAATAGTATGTGGGAAAATACTAATAACGACACGGCGTCGTACACTTTGTCGTTGACTATAGACGCCGCATCATTGGCAGTTACCTTTGTTGCGCCTGACGGCGGTTGGAGTTGGAATAGCAACGCGGAAAAGACAATAAGTATTACGGATAATAGAAAGAGCGACGCAGATGGTAATTACGACCAATTGACTTATTTAGTAAGCTGCGATAATACGCCGATTTCTTCGTCCAAGATAGTTGCCGACCCAGGCAATCCTCAAAAGACTAATATTACAGTCCCCGCTTTGCAAAGCAAGCCGGACAAGTATACTCTTAAAGTATCGTTGGATACTTCCGCAAACGACGCAACGAAGAATTATACGCTAGGTACTACGACGCCCGAGCAAAAATTCAATATTTTCGATAAGCAAATAACGGTAGCGGACCAAAACGTAATTTGGTCGTATCACAACAAAAAAGGCGAGAAAATCACTTTGACTTTAGCGCAGTGGAGTCCGTCTACGACGGCTGTCTATGATGCAATAGTCTATGACGGCAACGATTATGATTTTACTGCTACCTTGGACGGACTTGACGAAGACGACGAAGTAGTGATAATTAAGACGGAGACCAAGAAGTCGGGAAATGTCGTATCGTCATGTATAGACGCCGGGGATTACGCCACGACGGTTACGCTTACGTCGTCAAAAGGCGTTTTGAGCAAATCGAGTTTTACCGTGGTTTGGAAGATCAAAAAAGCTACGTTAGATTTATCCAACGTATCGTGGGATTACGACCCCCAGAATCCAAAAGAGTACAATAAAGGACTCAATATCGAAGTCAAGTTAAAAGGTCTTGACGATTTGCCTATAAAACTCGAAGCAGATTACGGCGACGATACCAACAAAAAGAAGGATGTTTGTAATACGAATGCGGCGGGAGAGTACGTGCCGTATAAGGCGCAAGTCACGTTCAAAAATCTTCCTGCGGACATTGCTAAAAATTACTTTAAGCCAGTGCAGTCCGATAGGTCGACGTATATCTGCAGAGAGCAGGACGAGCAGGGCAATTGGGTGGACAAAAACTTCCCTTGGACTTTGAATTGGATAATAAAGAAAGCCGAGCTTGACCTTGACGGCGAGTGGGAAAAGGTAGCTACGGAAGATAAAAACAACGTAGTATTTCGCGTTTATCAAGTCACAAATACGACTTTGGCGGCAAGAATAACGTACGAGTACTACGCTGAAGACGAGTGGGACGAAAATAACTGTGAAGTAATCGGTAATGCAACGCCCAAGAAGTTGGAAGACATAGTCGTCGACCTCAAAAACGACCCCGTAAAATATTGGGCGGTGGCTAAAGTAAATTCGGCAAATAACAAAAACTATGAGATAAAGAAAGGCACGGAGGCAAAGAAGTTTACCGTCGGCGCAAGTACGGTCATTGACGTAGATTTAGGCAAAGAATTTATTTATGACGGCAAGGCGCACGGTATTAAGAGCGAGTTTAAGTTTGACGCCAATCCCGACTTGACTGACGCAGTAGCCGACGTAATCGTCGTTAAGTATTATTTTATTGAGACAGTTGTCGGGGAAGACGGAACTCAAGTAGATAACAAAATCGAACTCAAAGACGAAGACTTGCCTAATGGCGCGCCTACGAAAGTCGGCAAGTATACGGTATCTATCGACTTTAAGGACGAGCAGTATCAAGACAACTATGCTCTCAGCAAATTCAACTTTACGTTTGTAATCAATCAAGCGGAATTGACCGTAGCCCTTGAAAAAGAGCAATTCGTATTCGACGATAAGGATTTGGATTTAAAGCTTAACGTCAGCGAAGTTAAAATTATCAAGACTTATTATGCGGGCGAAGAGATTGCGGAAGACGGCTCTAATAGACTTGCGGACGGAGTATCGCCCAAGAATGCGGGTAAATATATCGTAGCCTTGTCTATTGACCCAAAAGACGAAGACAACTATCGCAATTATAAGATAAAAGACGATTGCGCAAAGTTGAAGTTTGAGATTACGCAAGCCGAGTTGGAAATAAGTCTTGACGAAAGCAAGTATCCTTACGACGGCGAAGATAAAGAAGCCGAGTTGACAGTCAAGTGCGAGAGCGTTGCCGATGTAAGCGGCGTCAAAATAATAACGACGTATTACAAAGGCGATGAGATAATGCAAGACGACTCCAACAAGCTTGCGGACGGAGAATTGCCATACAGCGCAGGTAAGTATATCGTCGTGTTGTCGATAGACGATAAATATAAAGACAATTACAAGATAAAAGAAGGCAATGCGCAATTCGTAATCGAGATAACCAAAATACAAATCAAGGCGAATTGGGATACTACGGGCGATACGCCTGTACTTGGCGAATTGACTGAAGAGCAAAGTCAGTTGATTGAGTACGTTTATACCGATGAAGACGGCAACGAGTATGAAGTGTCGCAGTTACAAGCGGGAAAGAAATATACCGCAATTGCAAGGATAAAAAAAGAGTACGAAGACAACTATGAATTTGTCAACACAAAGGGAGTCGTATTAACTCAGCCAACGCAAGCGGAACGCAGTTTTGAGATAAAGACTACAGACACCAATCCGGTTACCAACGGCACGCTGGGCAATATGATAGATAAGGTCAAAGACTTTGCTCATTGGCAGATTATTGTAATAATCGTATGTACGATCTTTACTTTGTTATTTACTGCAAAGACGGCAAGTTATGGTAGCAAGCGCAAGAAGTTCAAAAAGAAAGCCGACAAGTTGGCTACGGTCTATGCAGGGGCGTACTTTGGTCTGGCGACTACGGCGTGGACGGCAATAGCTTGCGCCTTTATAGGCGTGACGGTACTGTCGTTTGTTATGATGATAATTGCCAAGATTAGATGCAACAAAGCCGAAGAAGAATATGAAGAACAATTAGACGAGTACAATCGCAACAAGACCGACGCCGAAGCAAGACAGCGCGACGAAAGTATGAGAATGATTCTAATGGGTATGATGGGCGGCAACGCAAACGGCGGACAAGGTTTTGCCTACGGCGGACAAGGAGTAAGCGCGGATGAAATGCGACTTATGATCAACGACGCAGTGACGAATATGTTGCCCAACGTTCAACAATACTTGCCTCAGCAAGCGTCGTCAAACGACGATTTAATGAATAAACTCATTGAGCAAAACGCGCAAAATGAAGAGCGTATGCGTCAAATGAACGAACAAAACGAAAAGAGAATAGAATCGTTGATGCAAAAACTTGCAGAGAAGTCGACGGAGAAAGAAGCCGCAAGCGCCAATATAAGCGAAGAAACGCTTGAGAGACTTGTAAGTAAATTGCAACCTACTTATACCGTCGCTCAAGGCGCAACAAGCGATACCATACTCAAAGTTGTGGAAAAGACAGAGCATAACGACGAGACTATCAAACAATTGCTTAAAAATCAAGAGGCGTTGATGGATAAGATAATCGAGTTGTCTAATAGAAAACCCGAAGAAAAAATCGTCGAGAAAGAAGTTCCCGTGGAAAAGATTGTTGAGAAGATAGTCGAAGTGCCTGTCGAAGTAGAGAAAATTGTCGAAAAAGAAATCGTCAAAGAAGTACCTGTGGAGAAAGAAATTAAGGTAGTCAATCCGGCAAAGCCCAAGAAAGAGCCTGCGCCCAAACTTACTCTTGACGAAGCGTACGCTTTGCTCTCAAAACAACAGCAAAAGTACTTTGACGGATTAAAAGTTTACGCATTGAGCAAAGATAAGTGCAAAGAGAAAAAGTCAACGTACTTTACGGTATTTGGACAATCGACAGTCAATCCGTTGATGAAACTCACGGTAAAGAAAAATATGACGGTGGCTCTTTTTAAGATGGAGGACGAGTATCTCAAAGACATCAAGAGAGACGCAAGCGGCGACGGAACTAAAATGAAAGTCAAAGAGACTGAATTGATAGTAAGCGACGCTCAAGCGTTTGAGACGGCAAAAAAGATGATTGATTTGAGAGAAGACCAGATTGAAAGATATCAAGACCTGTTGAAAGAGCAAAGAAGTATGAAAGTTAAAAAATAGCAGTAAAGTGGAACGCAAAAGCGTTCCACTTTTAATATAAAATCTAATTTGACTTTATTATATTATAATACTTGTAATTTTTTTTAAATTGTGATATTATTTCTTCGTATCCTTAATAATGGGAGTAGTATACTATGACTGCAAATGACAATGCTATATACAGTATGACGGGTTACGGCAAAGGAGTGTCCGAACAAGACGGCCTCAAAGTTACAGTCGAACTCAAGTCTGTAAATCACAGATTTTTGGATCTCAATATCAAATTGCCCAAGGTATTTACCTTTGCGGAAGATATTTTGCGTAAGACTATTCAGGGAGCTATCTCGAGAGGGCACGTCGACGTATACGTCAATTATGAAGATACGCGCGAAAATAAAAAGACTTTGGCAATAGATTTTGATTTGGCTGCGCAGTATGTGCTTGCCGCAAGAGAAATCCAAGGAAGATGTCTTATTCAAAACAACTTCTTTACGGCAGAAGTATTGCGTATGCCCGACGTCGTTACGCAGGTTGCTAATGAAGAGGACGAAGACTTGTTGGCTCAGTTGCTTAAAGACGCGTGCCTCAACGCTATCGACGCTATTCAGGCAATGAAGTTGAGAGAGGGACAAGCGCTTGTCAATGATTTGTACGTCAAGATAGAGAATATCCATGACACTGTTCCCAAGATTCAAGAGCTTGCGCCCAAGACTCTTGAAGAATACCGCGCAAAGCTTGAAGAGAGAGTTAAAGAATATCTTAAGGACGCGCCTATCGACGAAGTAAAACTCATCAACGAGATTGCTTTTTACAGCGACAAGTTTTGCACGGACGAAGAGATTACGAGACTTTATACGCATATAGCTCATTTCAAGGAAGTGCTTGACGGCGGCGGCGCGGTAGGTAAAAAACTCGACTTTATAGTTCAAGAGATGAACAGAGAGACCAATACTATCGGCAGCAAGTGTAACAACGCTCAAATCACGGAATGCGTGGTATATATGAAGAGCGAAATTGAAAAGATCAGAGAGCAGATACAAAATCTAGTCTAAGGAAGAATATATGGAAAAGAAAGGTTTGTTGATAGTCGTTTCGGGACCAAGCGGAGCAGGTAAGGGCACTGTACTGGCGCATACGACAGAAAAGTATTCCAATATCAAATACTCTGTGTCAGTTACTACGAGAGCTCCGAGAGAGGGCGAAGTCGATGGCGTCAATTATTTTTTCAAAAGCGTAGAGCAGTTTGAAAAGATGGTTGCAAACGGCGAATTCTTGGAGCACAAAAGAGTGCATGACAACTATTACGGCACACCGCTTAAGGGCGTGCAAAAGCATTTGCTAGATGGCTACGACGTAGTATTGGAGATAGATACGGAGGGCGCTCTGGAAGTCAAGAACGTATATCCCGAAGCCGTTATGATTTTCATAACTCCGGAAAAGCTTTCGACCATTGAGGAGAGGTTGAGAGGCAGAGCAACCGAGAGTGAGGAACAGATACGTATTCGTATGAAAAACGCTTTGAAGGAGTTGAAACAAGCCGTGTTTTACGATTACGTCATTGTCAACGAGGACTCTCAGCAAGGAGCAAAGGATATCATATCCATAATCAATGCGGAAAAATGTAAAGTTAAAAACAATAAAAAATTTATAGACAATCTATTAATGGAGGCTAATAATTATGATGATTGATCCACCAATTGACAAGTTGATAAAAAAGGCAGAGTGCCGTTATGCGCTAGTGTGCGGCGTGGCTAAGAGAGCCAGACAGCTTGAGACCCAATATCCCGATATGCTCGAGAAGTCGGGTAAGAAAGCTATTTCTCTCGCCGCAGAAGAAGTATACGACGGCGAAGTCGAAATCAAGAGAGACAATCAATAATTTTATTGCGGGTGAAAAATGCTTGAAAACTTCAACGTATTGCTGGGCGTAACCGGAGGGATTGCCTGCTACAAGTCGTGCGAAATAGTATCGAGACTCAAAAAACTCGGCGCAGGAGTGGACGTAATTATGACTGCTCACGCCACCGAGTTTGTGTCTCCTTTGACTTTCGAGACCTTGTCGGCGCGTCCCGTCGTCAGCGATATGTTTTCACGCGAAAGACAGTGGGAGGTCGAGCATATCGCGCTTGCAAAAAAAGCGGATATTTGCATCATAGCTCCCGCGACCGCCAATATTATTGCAAAACTCGCCGAGGGAATTGCCGACGATATGCTGACTACGACTTATCTTGCGCTTAAGTGTCCCGTGATACTTGCGCCGGCTATGAATACCAATATGTACGACAATGCCGTAGTCAAAGCCAATATCGAAAGACTTAAGTCCAAAGGCGTGATTATCGTCGATTCAATCGAGGGTAGACTTGCTTGCGGAGACAGCGGAAAGGGTAAGATGGCGGAGCCTATCGATATAGTTGCCAAGGCTGTTGAAACTTTGTTGCCCAAGAGAGATTACGAGGGCAAGAAGTTGCTTATCACGGCAGGTGCTACGCGAGAGAATATCGACGGAGTTAGGTTTATTACCAACCGTTCGTCGGGCAAGATGGGTATTGAGATTGCCAAGAGCGCAATCAAAAGAGGCGGCGATGTAATACTCGTCAAGGGACTTACGCAAGTCGAGATACCTAGCTATATTACCAAAGTTGTATCCGTCGAAAGCACTATGCAAATGTACGACGCGGTTATGGCAAATTATAAGGACTGCGACGTGATAATCAAGGCGGCAGCGCCAAGCGATTATAGACCTGTAGAAGCCATAGGACAAAAGCTCAAAGGCGAAGAAATAACGCTCAAGTTGACGAAAAATCCCGACATAGCAAAAGCCGTCGGCAAAGTCAAGGGCGACAGAAAACTCGTTGTATTTTGCGCCGAGACGCAAGAGCTCATTGCAAGCGCAAAGGATAAGCTCAAGAGTAAAAACGCCGATATGGTAGTCGCCAACGACGTGACGGCAGAGGGCGCGGGATTTGACGTTGATACCAATATCGTGACGATACTCAAATCAGACGGCAGCGCGCGTTCATATCCCAAGATGAGCAAGAGCGCCGTTGCGGACATCATTCTCGACGAGGCTCTTAAATGATTGCAAAAGTTATCGTAGACATAAGCAATTCGCAGACGGACAAGATATTTGATTATGAGATACCCTCAAATCTTGACGTGCGAAAGGGAGCGAGAGTTATCGTACCTTTCGGACCGCGCAGAATTGAGGGCTTTTGTATAGATATAACGGACTCTTCCGACGTAGAGTCGCTGAAATACGTCGAAGCTGTGCTTGACGATTTTATATGTATAAGCCAAGAAATGCTTGAGCTTATGCGGTATATGAAAGACAAATTTTACATACGATACGTGGACAGCCTGCGACTTTTCATTCCCTCTAAACTTAGAGGCGGACGCGTCAAAGAATTGACGAGAGTATATCTTTCGCTCAATACCGATATGAGTTTTGACGATATAATCGCGCAAATACCTTCAAGGGCAAAGAGCCAACTTGCGCTCGTCGAAAGACTTAAGCAAGGCGGAGAGTATTTGACGGCGCTGTCAAATGAATTTTCCTCAAGCGCTATCAACGCGCTGATTGACAAGAATATCATCGTCAAGTCAAGCGAGGAAGTTGGGCGCAAACCTATGGCAAGCGTCAAAGGTAAGAGCGCGGACGTCAAACTTAGAGACGCGCAGGAGAGGGCGGTAGATAAGATTTTTTCCACTCAAAAAGACGTGGTATTGCTTCACGGAGTTACCGGCAGCGGTAAGACGCTTGTATATATCAACGCAATCCAAAGAGCGCTTGCGCAAGGCAAGACGGCGATAATGTTAGTGCCGGAAATATCTCTTACGCCGCAAATGCTTCGCAACTTCAGAGGTTATTTCGGCGACAGCGTGGCAATGTTGCACAGCGGGCTGAGCGACGGCGAAAGGTTTGACGAGTGGCGCAGACTTCTTAAGGGCGAGGCTAAAATAGCCGTCGGCGCAAGGTCGGCGATATTTGCCCCCGTTAAGGATTTGGGACTTATTATAATTGACGAAGAGCACGACGCAAGTTACGTCAGCGAATCCAATCCCCGTTATCGCACGGTTGACGTCGCTAGATTTAGAGCAAATTTCAACAATGCAAAAGTGGTGCTTGGCAGCGCAACTCCCTCCATTGAAAGCTATTTGCTTGCAAAACGCGGAGAGTACGATTTGGCGGTAATGAGCGAGCGAATATCCGATAAAGGCATGCCGGATATTGAGATAGTCAATATGTCGCACGAACTTTTGATGGGCAACAATTCCATGTTTTCATCTACGTTGGAAGAAAAGATAATTGCCACCGTCAAAAAGGGCGAGCAGGTAATGATATTCCTCAACCGCAGAGGACATTCGTCATTCGTCATGTGTCGCAAATGCGGATATATAGCAAAGTGCAGCGATTGCGACGTTTCGCTTACGTATCACTCGGTGGACAATCTGCTCAAGTGCCATTATTGCGGAAAGAGATACAAAATGTTGAACCTATGTCCCGATTGCGGTAGCAACAATATTCGCTACGGTAAGATAGGCACGCAGAGAGTAGTTGAAGAGATAAAGCGATTGCTTCCCGACGTCAACGTACTTCGTATGGACAACGAGACTACGACGACCAAAGACGCGTATCTTGAGATACTGGGCAAGTTCGCCGCAAAAGAGGCGCAAATATTAGTCGGTACGCAGATGATAGCCAAAGGCCATGATTTCCCCGACGTAACGCTTGTGGGAATACTTGACGCGGATATGAGCCTATATCATCAAGATTATCGCTCCAACGAACGTACCTTTCAATTGGTCACGCAGGTCGCGGGAAGAGCGGGCAGAAGCGATAAAGGCGGCAAGGTTATTCTGCAGACCTACGCGCCAAATCATTACGTGTACAGATACGCTTCAAAGTATGATTACGAGGGCTTTTTCCAGAAGGAAAACAACGTTCGCAAGACGACTAACTTTCCGCCGTATACGACGATAATACGCGTGCTTATGACTTCGGAAGACGAAGATAAAGTCATTGACGTCGCCAAGAGTATTTATAGACCGCTCATGGAGTACGCTAAGCAAAATACGCAAGACTTTTTGTATATCCAAGCAATGAAAGCTCCGCTTGGAAGAATACAAAACAAATATCGCTATCAGATAATAGCAAGAATTAAAAGAGAAAACGAGAGTAAAATAATAGCCAAATTCTACGATGTGATTGAAAAGAGTCAAAGCCGAGGCGTAACCGTCTTTGCAGAACTCAATCCGCAGAATATGGCGTAGGAGAAAATATGGCATTGAGAGATATAGTAAAAGACCCTAATCCGACTCTTCGCAAGAAGTGCAGACCCGTTGAGGTCTTTGACGAAAAGTTAGGCAAGTTGATCGACGATATGCGCGATACTATGATTCACGCGGACGGAGTAGGACTTGCCGCTCCTCAAGTAGGTATATTGAGACGTATAGCGGTCGTACAAGTCGACGACTTCTATATCGAGTTTGTCAATCCCGAAATAGTCAAGACCAAAGGTTCGCAGGTAGGTCCGGAAGCTTGCTTGAGCGTGCCAAATAAGAGTTGCGACGTCAAAAGACCCAATCAAGTTACCGTATATTATCAAGATAGATACGGCAAGGATATGAGCGTGACGGCAGAGGGATTTATTGCGAGAGCGTTTTGTCACGAAATCGACCATCTTGACGGGGTTCTTTACTACGATCACGCTAAGTAACCGAGCTCGTATATCGGCGCGCCTTCCGCTTTAATTATTTTAATATAACTGCCACGTAGTGGCAATATAACTTTGCCGTAGGCAAAATATAACTGCTTGCAAAGCAAGCAATATAACTGTCCGCATAGCGGACACAGAGGTGCAAATGCGTATACTTTTTTTAGGTACACCTGATTTCGCCGTAAAGGCGCTTGATAAGCTAATTAGCTGCGACTATGACGTAGTCGGCGTTGTTACTCAACCCGACAAGAGGCGCAATCGCGGAGAACTTTCGTTTTGTCCTGTCAAGCAGTATGCGGTAGATAAGGGTATCAAAGTATATCAATATGACAGCATAAGGCGCGAAGGCGTCCAAGATATCAAGGCTTTGAGTCCCGACGTAATGATTACTTGCGCATTCGGACAGATTATCAGCCAAGAGATTTTGGATATACCCAAGTACGGAGTGCTTAATATTCACGCTTCGTTACTTCCTAAATACAGAGGCAGCAGTCCCATTCAATGGTGTCTCATCAACGGCGAGAAGCGTACGGGCGTGACGATAATGAAGACTGCGCTTGCAGTGGATAGCGGAGATATTTTATTGCAAAAAGCAATTGATATATTGCCAGATGAAAATGCGGGAGAGTTATTTGACAGGCTTTCAGTGTTGGGCGGAGACGCGATAGTTGAGGCTTTGGAGCTTATCGAGAGCGGCAAAGCGCAATTCGTACCTCAAGACGAAAGCGAAGCAACGCATTATCCTATGATAAGCAAAGAAGACGGATTGATAGATTGGAATTTGTCCGCCGTCGAAATATTCAACAAAATGCGCGGATTTACGCCGTGGCCGTCGGCGTACACATATCTTGACGGCAAGTTGTTTAAGATACTGCAAAGCAAAGTAATTGACGGAGATTTACCGATACAATTGTCCGCGGGCGGAGTTTACGCGACAAAGAATACCGTGTTCGTAAAGTGCGGTAGCGGATCATTACAGCTTGCGCAAGTGCAATTAGAGGGCAAAAAGGCAATGGATATTTCGTCGTTTATGGCTAGCGGAAAACTAAAGAGTAACGTGGTATTGGGCAAATGAACGACTTATTGATGGCATTTGAAGTGTTGCTTGCAATCTACAAAGACGGCGCGTACAGCAATTTAGAACTCAATAAGAGAGTTGGCGGCGCAAGTAATCAAGCTATCGTTACGCGGCTCGTATACGGAGTATTGCAAAAGGACGTTCAGCTTGAATACTATCTTGCCAAAGTGACTGCCAAGAGACCGCCGAAAACTATCGTTGTTTTACTCAAGTTGGGTATGTACGCATTGACGTATATCAATTCGATACCCAGATACGCAGTCGTAGACAGTCTAGTGACGATATGTGAAAAGTATGGCAAAAGACAGCTCAAAGGATTTGTCAATTCCACTTTGAAGAATTTTGACGCAAGTCAAATTCAACTGCCAAAGGATAAAATCGAGGCGTTGAGCGTTGAGGCAAGCGTTCCGCTTTGGCTAGTCAAGGCTTATTGCAAACAGTACGGATATGACAGGGCCAAAGAGCTTATGAACGTTGAGACTTTTACCAAAGAGCATATCCGTCCCAATTTAAAAAGACAGACGCTATCTCAGTTGAAAAGTTTGTTGGACGGACATAATATTCAATACGTCGAGAGCTTGGCTGGCGGACTTTTTGTTGACAATTGCGCATATATCAAGTCGCTGAATGAAAAGGGCTTAATTACTTTTCAGTCTATGACGTCAATGCTTTCTGCGCAGGCAATGGAAGCGCAAGACGGCGAGATTATATTGGATATGTGCAGCGCGCCCGGCGGAAAAGCGGTATATATGAGCGAACTTGCCGACGTGGCAATTACCGCGTGCGATATTCACGAACATAGACTGCAGCTAATTCGCAATTACGTAAACAGAATGGGGAGTAGTAATATAACCGTAAAGCATAATGACGGAAGCGTATTCAACGAAGAGTTTGTCGGCAAATTCGACAGGACGCTTTGCGACGTGCCTTGTTCGGGACTTGGAGTTGTCGGTAAGAAAGCGGATATATATTTGACTGCAAGTTTTGACAAATGTCAAGAGCTTGCAAGATTGCAATACGAGATACTTTGCAACGCGAGCAAATATACAAAAAAGCGGATCGTCTATTCCACTTGTACGACTTTGCGCGAAGAAAACTACAATATAGTAGGCAAATTCGTCAAAAAAAACGCCGATTGGCAAGTCGTCAGAGCGCAACAATACTTGCCGGACGGCAAAGGACAGGACGGATTTTTTATATCAATTTTGGATAGGAGAATCTAATGAAAGGTCTTTTGACAGATTTGAGTTTTGAAGAACTTGAGAATACGATCGTCAATCTTGGCGAGCAAAAGTTCAGGGCAAAACAGCTTTGGTCTTGGCTTGTCAAAGGCGCGGAATTTGCTCAGATGAGCAATATGCCAAAAGGCTTTTTGGACAAGCTATCTCAAGAGTATTACGCTCAAGGGGTTGAGATTTACGGCGAATACAAGTCTCAAAAGGACGGCACGGTAAAGTATCTCTATAGACTCAATGACGGCAATATCATAGAAGGCGTGCTGATGAAGTACAAATACGGCAACACGCTTTGCGTGTCCACTCAAGTGGGATGCAGAATGAACTGCGCGTTTTGCGCTTCGGGTTTGGACGGACTTATTCGCAATCTCACTGCAGGCGAAATATTGGGACAGGTCATAGCCGTCAACGCGCGAAATAGCGACGGCTCTGACAGAGGCGTAACCAATATCGTGTTGATGGGTAGCGGAGAACCGCTGGACAATTATGACAATGTCTGCAAGTTTTTGACGCTGGTAAGCGCAGAAAATGGACTTAATATATCCAAGAGGAATATATCTTTGTCAACTTGCGGACTTTGCGATAAGATCAGACAGCTTGCCGACGACGGATATACTCCGACAATGACAATATCTCTTCACGCGCCCAACGACGAAATGCGAAAGAGTATTATGCCAATTGCCAAGAGATATTCAATCGACGATATTATCAAAGCCGTCAAGTATTACTTTGACAAGACTGGACGGAGAATAATCTTTGAATATTCTATGATAGCGGGTAAAAACGATAGCGAAGACTGCGCGAGACAGCTTGCAAGCGTTGTCAAAGGGTTAGCGTGTCATATCAATCTCATACCTTTGAACTTTGTCAAAGAACGAGGTTTGGACGGAAGTAATAAAAAGAGTATATACAAATTTATGTCTTTGCTGGAAAAGCAAGGCGTAAGCGTGACCGTGCGCAGAAGTATGGGCAGCGATATTGACGGCGCGTGCGGACAGTTGAGAAGAAAGGTGATTAATAATGAAGATAATTGAAATATTCGACGATAATTATTCAGATAATAAGATTTACGAGCGGAACAGATACGCAGTCCGCGCTGTGATATTGAATGGGAATAAAGTCTTTGTAGAATATGCAAAGAGTAAGCCGATAATAATGCTACCGGGTGGCGGAGTCGAAGGCGAAGAGAGCAAAGAAGCGTGCATAATACGAGAGTGTCAAGAAGAATGCGGTCTTGTAGTAAAGCCTTTAAAACAACTTTTTGTAATAAAGGAATATTACAACGACATAATTTTCCACAGTAGTTATATGCTTTGTGAAGCCGTCGACAATTGTCAACCCAATCCTACCGAGGCGGAAATGCAATTAAAGGTCAAAAACTTTTATCAAGATATCGCAATCGTATGCAGCGACTTAAAAGGTATTTTGGATAATATTCAAGACAAGGAAAGCGAGCTGTACGGCATGAATTACAGAGAATATCTAGCTGTAAAAGAGATTTTGAACATTGTTCAAAATAATAAATAATCGACCTATAGGAGGCAAATTATCAAAGTCAAGACGAGCGGGCAGATAATCAAGGGCGTTGGCGGCGTGTATACCGTGGCTTTGGAAAGCGGAGAAAAAGTTAAATGTTTTCCCCGCGGTAAACTCAAGCAAAACGGAGAGTTGTTTATTGGCGATATAGTCGACATTGCTTTGGATAAAGAGGGTATAATAGAGAACGTGCGTCCAAGACGCACTCAACTCGTGCGCCCTTACGTAAGCAATATGGACGGCATAGTAATCGTACTTGCGCCTATACCAAAACCCGATATGATGCTTGTCGATAAACTGATAATTGGGGCAACAGAAAACGGCATTCAGCCAATTATTTGCGTAAATAAGGCAGATATGCAAGGCGCAGACGCGGTAGCGCAAGACGTAGCCAACGATTACAAGGACATTGCCGATATTTTAGTTATATCTACGCAGACTAATCAAGGTATTGATTTGCTTATGGATAAGATAAAAGGCAAGTTTATATGTCTCGCAGGACAGTCTGCCGTAGGTAAGTCTTCTCTTATCAACTGTATTTTGGGAGAAGATAAGCAAAAAATAGGCGATTTGAGTAAAAAAGGCGACCGCGGAAAGAATACTACGCGCCATATTGAAATTATTACGCTCGAAGACGGTACGCAGGTTGCCGACACTTGCGGTTTTAATAAGCTGGAAATACCGCTCTTCGATCCGTCAAGACTGTCAACTTACTATACCGACTTTGACGAATATGCAAGCGAATGCAAATTTAGATGTTGCAATCACTATAAAGAAGAGTCTTGCGGAGTTAAAAGGGCTGTTGAGAGCGGAAAGATCGCAAGAAGCAGGTACGAGCGATACGCGCGTCTGTTTGAGTACGTAGAAAATAGATGGAATAAGCGTTACGATTGATTAATAATATATTGAACATTGTTCAATAATGTAATTTAATCGACCTATTTAAATAAAAATAATATAACTTCACCAAAGGAGAATATGAGATGAGTGTCAAGATATCGCCGTCAATACTTTCGGCGGACTTTGCAAATATGGGAGAGGCAGTGTCAAAACTTGCAGATTGGGGCGCAGATTGGGTGCATTGCGACGTAATGGACGGTATTTTCTGTCCCAACTTTACGTTTGGACCGCCAATGATAAAGGCGATTAGAAAGCATACTACGCTTCCTTTAGACGTCCACCTCATGATTACTAAACCCGAAAGGTATATTGATAAGTTTTTAGAGGCAGGAGCTGATATTATTACCTTTCATGCGGAGGCAAGCGAGAGCGTAGAAGCAATCATAGATACCGTTCATAGGCACGGGAAGAAAGTAGGTTTGGTACTCAATCCCAATATCGAAGTTAATTCGATAAGTAAATATATTGATATGGTCGATCTCGTTATGCTTATGGGCGTTTATCCGGGCTTTTCGGCGCAAAAGTTTATTCCCGAGACTATGGAGAAAATCAGCAAACTAAAAGAATTGATTGGCGATAGGGACGTGGAAATAGAATTTGACGGCGGAGTGAGCGTTGAAAATATTGCGGAAATGGAGCAAAGAGGACTGAATATTGCCGTCAGCGGAAGTTTTATCTTTGGCGCAAATAATCCTAAAAACGCTATAAAATCATTAAAATCTGCAAAATGAGAATATAATATGGTGGAGTTTTGCTTATATTAAGGAAATTATTAGCGCAGCGAAAAAACTATTTTAATCTCATCTTTGTAACATAATTTTCATTGCTTTCATATATTGCAACAAAGAATATATTGGAGGCAATTATGAGAATTATTTGTATCAATCCACCTAAATTTATCAAAGCGATCTTGAGAGTTTTCAAAAGAAAAGATTAATGGATAAAAAGAAAAACACCCTGAATTATCAGGGTGTAAATTGTTTATTTAATCTTAAGATTAAGCGCGCTCAACGTTGCCGCTACGCAAGCATCTGGTGCATACGTACAAGCTTTGTGTAGAACCGTTGCTGTTGACAACTTTAACCTTTTGGACGTTTGCGCCCCAACTTCTTCTATATTTACGGTTAGAGTGGCTTACTTTGTTTCCACTTTGTTGACCTTTACCGCAGATAGCACATACTTTAGACATAATATGAATACCTCCATTCAATTCTTGCCTAGATATAATACCACTACGGCAGAATAATTGCAAGAAAATATCGTTAGATTTTCAAAATTTTTTATATTTTTTTAAATTTTTACTTATAATACTTCATTAGCGTAACTAAAATATATAAAAACACTTGCATAAGATAAGTGTTTTTTGATAAAATACAGTATATATGGCAGTTAAGACATCAAATTATTACGGAAGAATAATAATAACTGATAAGGCTATATCCATGGTGGCGCATTTTGCGGCGGCTGATTGTTACGGCGTCGTAGATCTTGTGTCGCGCAAATTGAGTGACAGCATTAGTGAATTTTTCAACAAATGCCCGTCAGGTAAGGGAGTGAAGATTATCACTTTAAAAAATAAGATTAACATTGAACTTTTCGTTGTCCTAAAAGAAGGAATAAATATCGACGCCGTTACGGATTCAATCAAAAGTACGGTAAAGTACAACGTAGAAACGTACACGGGTATGAGAGTTGACAGTGTGATTGTCAACGTAGTGGGCGTAAAAGTTTAATCGGAGAATAGAATGAAAGTTTTAGATAGCGCCAAGATATTGGAGATGATTGACGGAGGTTACAGATACCTCAAAGCCAATAAGGCCATGGTCGACTCTCTTAACGTCTTTCCGGTACCCGACGGCGATACGGGAACAAATATGTCGCTTACGATGGCTTCTGCGGTAAAAGAAGTTAAGGCCGTAGAGACCGACGATATAAGAGAAATATTGACAGCATACTCAAGAGGAGCGCTCAAGGGCGCAAGAGGAAACTCGGGAGTTATTTTGTCTCAGATTATTAAGGGATTGGCCGTAGTTTTGGCAGATGAGAAGTCAATTACAACCAAAGCTTTTGCCAACGCATTGAGATATTCGAGGGAAGTCGCTTACAATGCCGTAACTAAACCAAAAGAAGGCACGGTATTGACGGTAATCAGATATATGGCAGAAAATGCGCCTTCGATAGCCAACAAAAATGCGTCTTTTATCAACTTTTTCGATCAATTATTAAAGAAAGGAGAAGAAATTCTTCAAAAAACCCCCGATATGTTACCCGTTTTGAAACAAGCGGGCGTGGTAGATGCCGGCGGTAGAGGTCTTTTGTGCGTATTCCAAGGATTTTACAATGCTTTGGCAGGCGTAGATATACCTGAAGTTATAGAAGAAAGCGAAAATGCAGTCGTTCCGACGCCAATATTGGATGCGTTTGGCAGTGACGAGCACGATTTGGACAATATCAAGTATGCTTATTGTACCGAATATTTCGTTATTAACCTTAAAAAACACGTTACGGAAGAAGATATTGAGAAGTTGAGAGACAAGCTAATGACTATTGGCGATTGCGTAATAGTTATTGGAGACGTAAATCTTATAAAAGTTCACGTTCACACCAATCAACCTAACCGCGCGTTATACAATGCTTTGCAACTTGGCGAATTGGACAAGGTAAAAATAGAAAATATGCTTGAACAGCACAGGGCATTGGTTGCAGAGAGAGAAAAGACAAAGAAGGCAATCGGCGTAATTTCTATCTGCGCAGGCGAAGGAATAGCAAATATATTCAAAGAATTGACTATTGACGAGGTAATCGAGGGCGGTCAAACTATGAATCCAAGCGTCGAAGACATTTTGACGGCTGTAGAAAAAGTCAATTCTGACAATATAATTATTCTTCCTAATAATAAAAACATCATTATGGCGGCTGAAAAGGTCAAAGAACTCACTCAAAAACGCGTTGAAGTAATTCCTACTACGGAAATTGCGCAGGGTATCAGAGCTGCTTTTGCCTTTGATATAAATCAAAGCCTAGACGACAACGTGAGAGAAATGACGTCTGCTTTTGCAGATTTGAAGTGCGGCGAAGTTACAAATGCCGTTCGTAATACCAATTTGGACGGATTTGACATTTCGGAAGGCGATATTATCGGCTTAGATGGCAAGACTATCATTGCAGATTCAAAGAGTGTGGAAGAGACTACCATGGCTGTCATTGATAAATTGGTTGATGAATGGAGCGAAGTAATCACTTTGTATTACGGAGAGGGCGTAAGTAAAGAGGACGCTGATAAGCTGGTAAGCAAACTTAAAGAAAAGTATGAGGACTTTGATATCGTAAGTTACTTTGGCGGACAGCCTCACTACTATTACTTAATATCGGTAGAATAATATCAGCTTAAAAAGGTTATATTATCGCACAAACATTCTAAAAATACATATAATTGAACATTGTTCAAACATCTGCAAGCGCATTACTTCGCTTGCAGATTGTTTTTTACAGACGCATCAGGACGAAGTCTTTGGTCACTAATTGTACATCACATGATTATTGAACACTGTTCAATATTTTATTTAGCGCTATACTTGACTATTCTTAAGGTATTTATTATACTTATCATATCAATATATTAATTATATAATGTATAATAAACTATAAAAGGAAATAATCGAACAAAAAGAACTATGGAACTTACCGACGTAAAGGGAGTGGGCGCAAAGACTGCGGAAAAACTTAATAAACTTGGAATATTCACTCCTCGCGACGCGCTCTATTTCTATCCCAAATTCTATTGGGATATGACTAAAGAGACAGATTTGGAGAGCATAGAGAGCGGCGATTACGTTTTGCTTAAAGGATTCTTGACTTCCGTAAGCGGGCTTATAAGGGCGAAGAGAGGATTGTCGTTTTGTACGGCTACGCTCAATACTCAGGGTAAGAAAATTAAATTAACTTGGTTTAATTCGCCGTTCGTCGTTTCACTTTTGAAACAGAGCGGAGAGTTTTTGTTTTGGGGCAAAGCCAGACTCAACGGCAAAAAAATTGAGATGTCCAATCCAAGTTTTGAAAAAGCGGAAGAAAACAAGCGTTTGCAAGGCATAGTTCCGATTTATCCGCTAAAGGACGCAGTAGGTCAACAGACTTTTCGCAATATAGTCAAGGCTTGTCTTGAGAATACGCATATCGTAAGCAGACTCGACGAATTTTGCGAGATGACACTTGACAATGCATTCAGAATAGTGCACGACCCGACGGATATGGAGATAACCAAATCCGCCCGCAAGCGCATAGCAATTGAAGAATTAGTATATCAGATTATTGCTTACAGAATTATAAAGAATAATTCCGCTAATAAAAAACCGCATCCATATCTTTGCTCTCTTGAAGATATTCGACAGGATATTGCCGATTTGCCTTACGAGTTGACTCCGTCGCAAAGCAAAGCGATTGAGGAAATAATAGCCGACTTGCGAGGAGAGAGGCATACCAACAGAATGTTGATGGGAGACGTAGGCTCGGGTAAGACGGTAGTTGCATTGCTCGCTTGTTTGTTTGCCAAGAAGTGCGGCAGACAGTCTGCAATTATGGCGCCCACCGAAATACTTGCCCGTCAGCATTATAAGACTTCGCTGTCGCTATTTGGAGATAAGCTGCGAGTGGCTTTGCTCACGTCGTCGACGGCTGCTGCGGATAGGAAGGAGATAATTGCCGCGCTTGGCAAGGGCGAGATTGACCTCATAGTAGGCACGCACGCCGTACTCAACGACAAAGTAAAGTTTGACAATCTTGGACTAATCGTCATTGACGAGTTGCATCGTTTTGGCGTAAGACAAAAGAGCAAACTTGAGGATAAGGCGGTGGGAGTAGATACTTTGGTTATGAGCGCAACCCCTATCCCGAGAGCTTTGGCGCTTTCGATTTACGGAGATTTGGATATGTCGACGCTAGAGCCCAGAGAGGGGACGGGAGACAATATTTCCACTTTCGTTATGGGCGACGATAAACTCAAAGGTCTTTATAAGTTTATCAATGAAAGAGTATCTTACGGCGAACAAGCTTATATCGTATGCC
>CAMWQA010000024.1 GCA_947176265.1 uncultured Clostridia bacterium
CAATAATCTTTGTTATTATATATTACATATAAAAAAAAATCAATTATTTTGGCTTACATTTTTAAAAATTCTGGTTTACTTCATTTCGACCGTAGCGGAGAAATCTCATATCAATAAATCTTGTTTAATTATTTCATATTTACACAAGATAAGTTTAAAGCTGTTTTACGGAGAGAATTATGGCGGGCAAAGCAAGAGAGATACGTCAAAAGCAAATTAGTCCTTGCGACAGAGATTATTCCAAGTTGATTTACGGCGTGATTGAAAAGGATAAAAAAGGACTTGACAAATTGGGTAAAAAGGGGCGAGTAATCCTGACGGTTATAGCGTCGCTCTTCGTCGGCGTTGCCAACGGACTGTTTGGCGGCGGAGGCGGTATGCTCGTCATACCTATCTTCACGTTATTGCTCGGGCTGGAAGAAAAACTTGCGCATTCCAGCGCTATTTTGACGATTTTGCCGCTTTCGCTTGTCAGCGGAATAATTTATATCGTTCAAGGCAATTTTACTATTCCCGACGGGCTATGGGTTGGCGGAGGAGTTATCCTTGGCGGACTTATAGGAACTTTTGTCATGAAAAAGCTGTCAAACAACGCTTTGAAATTGGTATTTTATACCCTTATGATAATCGCGGGAGTATCCACGCTCATCAAAAATTTTAGCTGAAAAATATGGACAAAACGGTAAAGCCTCAACGTTATTTCGACCAAAGCGAAGCGACGTGGAAAAATCTCTACCGTATTAGGAGAAATCTATGCAAATATTCTTATTAATAGTGGCAGGTATAGTGGGCGGAATAATAGGCGGCATGGGTATGGGCGGCGGAACTCTGTTGATACCAATACTGACGATTTTTCTCGACATTCCTCAAAAGAATGCGCAGTCTATAAATCTCGTGGCTTTTATCCCAATGGCGATAATCGTAACGATAATTAATATCAAGCGAAAGGGGATAGATTACAAGAGCGTATTCCTCGTTGCTACGCCTGCGTTGATAACCAGCGTAATATCCGCGTTGTTGGTCAAGAAAATATCTTCCAAAGCGTTGTCTATAGGCTTTGCGATATTCCTCATTATACTTGGGGTCACGATGATGATTGATACTTTGCGCAAGTGTATATATGCTTATATGAACAAATGTAGAGATGAATATATTATTAGCGACTGATATGACCGACTTTGTATAGCGCTGCGCCTTCCGTCCTAAATACTATGACTCCCTCGGGGTCACGTACATGTAGTACGCTCACCGCTCGGTCTTCGTATCACGGACGAAAATCACAGCACTCTCCAAAGTCACAACAAGCTTTGAGAAACAAAAATTACAAAATCCACACCTTGAACGAGTCGTCACTCAGCAAAGTTGAAGGAGATCTAAATATATAAATACCGATTGTATAAGTCCCGACTAAATGTAGCGAAAGCGGAATTTGCGTTTGGTCGGGTAGGGCGAAGCCTAACCGTACTTTAGGTTGTGACTTCGCCCGTGTCATATATTGTAGAATTCGCGCATAGGATATTTTCGAGGTGGAATATGCGTGAATATTGCGACACAACGATCATAGCGATTGCAAATTATATTTTGGAGAATAAATGTACTGTGCGTGCGTGCGCGCAAGCTTTTGGCATAAGCAAAAGCGCGATACACAGTTATATGAATACAAAACTTAAATACATAGATATCGACTTATACGAAGAGGTAAGAGCCGTACTTGAATACAACTTGTCCGTTAGGCATTTGAGGGGCGGAGAAAGCACCAAAAAGCTTTATCAGAAAAAGAATGAAAATATGGACAAAACGGTTTAATCTTTTTTAATTAAATCCTTGACTTTATCCCAAAGATTATTGCGTTCGGGGTGGAAGAGCGCAGTCAGCATAAGTTGTTTGCAACCGTACTTTTCGTCTAAACTTTCCACCAATTTTTTTATGTCCTCGCGCTTAGTGTTTTTGTCTTGCGGGCAGGGATTGTGAATAATCGGCAAATTATACCGTCTTGCAAGTCCCGAAAGATATTTTTCTTCCACGTAGATAAACGGACGGATAAGGGTAATATTACTTCTGTCCATGTGACTTATTGGCATAAAAGTGGAAATTCTGCCTTCATAAATCAAACTCAAAAAGAAAGTCTCCAACACGTCGTCTGCATGATGCCCAAGGGCCAACTTGTTGCATCCGTACTCTTTGGCTACGCTGTTGAGCGCGCCTCTGCGCATTTTTGAGCACAGAGAGCAGGGGCTTTTTTCTCCTCTTTCCAAAATAATGTCGTAAATCTGCGTAGGTTCGACGACAAATTCCACGCCCACGCTTTGGCAATACTGTCTCGTTGCTTCCACCTCGTTTTTGTCGGGATTGAGTCCGAGGTCGATATTGATAGCCACCAAGTCAAACTTTTCGGGAGCGAATTTTTTGTATGCCGACAGTATAGCCAGCAATGCCATGCTGTCTTTTCCGCCCGACAGACCCACGGCGATTTTGTCGCCGTCTTGGATCATTGAATAATCCGATATAGCTTTTCTTGTCAGAGATAATAATTTTTGCATATATTTAGTTTAACTGTTTTATTGACTGATTGCAAGGAATTTTATATAATGTACTTAATACTAATATAAATATATAATCATCCAACATATAATATATTATTATTCGGCGTATAAAGGAGTATAGAGTTGACAGAGAAGATTATAGAAGCCGTTAGAGAACTTTTGGGCAATGACTATTTGACTACGGTATTGATATCTATGATACCGATAGTCGAATTGCGCGGCGCAATACCTGCGGCAATTACTATGGGACTAAAACCGCTCGTAGCGTTTGCGCTTGCTTGGGCGGGTTCTGCTTTGGTTTCGCCTATATTGCTGTTGATTTTGCGCCCCGTGCTCAATTGGATGAAAAAGTATAAAATATTTGCCTCGCTTGCGCAAGCCGTAGAAGACGGATTTAAAGGCAAGGCAATGAAAGTCATCGGCAAAGAAGCCAATTCTCAGTTGACAGGCGAAGAGTTGAAAAAGCTTGAGCGCAAAAAAATGTTGGGCGTATATCTCTTCGTAGCTTTCCCAATACCTTTGACTGGAGTTTGGACTGGCAGCGCAATCGCGACCTTTATAGATATTCCGTTCTGGAAAGCAATGTTAATGGTATGGCTCGGCAATTTGACGGCAGGAGCTATCGTGACTTTGTTGATGTCATTCTTATCGATGAGCGTAGTCAATATTGTTCTCGATATATTCTTTATCATAGTTATATTGGTATTGTTGCTCTTTATCGTAAGGACTGTTATCAAGATGGTCAAGAACAAAAAACAAGCGCAGTTAGAGCGCGACGCTAGTACCGACAGTCATGGAGAGACTACTCAAGATTCGACTTTGCAAGATACAACTTCGCAAGAAACTCAATCTGTAAATAATACGGATAACATTGATAATAAAGTTGACGAGACGCAACAAAGCGCAGACAACGCTGAAAAAACTTGCGTAACTCGCACAAGTACCAATACCAAGAGCGAAAATCACGAAGAGGAAAAATAATGAAGTATTACGAACTTACCGTAGACACCACCAGCGAAGCAAGCGAATTGGTTGCCGAGATACTTACCGAGGTAGGCAGCAACGGCATAGGAATTTACGACCCAAAAGATTTGCTTGACCTTGCCGACAGCGGAGTTATATGGGATTATATGGACGAGCATCTTATCAAAGACGACGGCAAAGCTCAAGTCAAGGGCTATTTTCCCGTCGACGGATTTGAGGCAGTCAAAATGCAGTTGGATGAAAAAATTGACTTTTTAAAGGCAAATTGCCCCTTTGACTTTGGCTCTTTGGAAATATCCAAGACTGTCGTTGACGACAACGATTGGGTAGAGAGTTGGAAAGAAAATTACAAGCCTATTCACGCAGGCAGAGTTACCATAGTCCCCGAATGGATTGATTATATTCCGGAAGAAGGAGAATATATCGTCAAGATAGACCCCGGTATGGCTTTCGGCACGGGCGAACACGAAAGCACGAAGATGTGTTTGCAATTTTTGCAAGCCTTGGGAGTTGAGGACAAGAGCGTAATAGATATTGGCACGGGCAGCGGAATTTTGGCGCTTGCGTCTGCCAAGTTGGGCGCAAAGCTTGTCGAGGCGTACGACATAGACGACAACGCCGTCAAGGCTGCAAAGTCCAACGCTGCGCTCAACGGACTTGCGGACAAGCTCAAAGTAGACAATGCCAATCTTCTTGACAAGACGTCTGGCAAATTTGACATAGTGCTTGCCAATATCACGGCGGACGTACTTATCACTCTGTCGGCAACTCTCGGCGATTATATGAAAAAGAACGGAGTTGTGATAATATCGGGCATCATTCTCAAGAGAGAAGACGACGTAAAGCAGGCTTTCGTCAATCAAGGATACGAGATATTGGAACGTATGAATATGGGCGAATGG
The DNA here is from genome assembly GCA_947176265.1 of uncultured Clostridia bacterium. GTDB lineage: Bacteria > Bacillota > Clostridia > Christensenellales > UBA3700 > RACS-045. The sequence goes on from CAMWQA010000024.1 coordinate 4,430, forward strand.
GTTGCATTCAAATTGATAAAAGAGTAAAAACAAGTCGGTTGTAGGAATAAATGGAGCTTAAGAGATTTTTTGAAAATGCCAATAATTATGACGGCAGATATATAATAATTGACGGCGAGGAGTATGCCCACATGAGCAAAGTTTTGCGACACAAAGTGGGCTATCAAATCATCGTCAATCTTGACGACGGCAAGGACTATTATTGCACTATCCGCGAAATGAACAAGGACTACGCCAAGGCAGAAGTTGACAAAATCGTCGACAACGAATGCAAAGCTTCAGCAAGCGTGACGCTATTTCAAGCCTTGCCAAAGGGGGACAAGCTCGACTTAATCGTGCAAAAGTGCGTGGAGTTGGGAGTAGAAAAGATAGTCCCGTTCCTGTCGCAATACACCAATGAGAGCAAGTTTAATATGCAGAGGCTTAATCGCATTGCTTTGGAGGCTTGCAAGCAGTGCGGAAGAGCAAGATCGGCGCAAGTGGGCGAGCTTGTCGACTTTGACGGATTGCTGGGTATGCTGGACGAATACGACGCCGTCATACTGCCTTACGAGCACGCCAAAGTAGGCAAAATATCCGCCGTGCAAGGCTTGGAAAGCGGCAAAAAGATAGCCTTGATAATAGGTAGCGAGGGCGGATTCGCTCCGCAGGAAGTAGAGCAAATCGTTGCGAAAAGAGGTCAGGTTGTTTCGCTTGGCAAGCGCATTTTGAGATGCGAGACTGCGGCTATAATTACGTCTGCGCTGATTATGTACGAAATGGGAGATTTGCAAGGCTGATTCAATGAAAGTAGTAGTATACAATTTGGGGTGTAAAGTAAATAAATACGAGTGCGACAGCTTGCTTAAGACTCTCAAAGAGAGAGGATACGAGGTAAGCGAAGATTTGGTATACGCAGATTTATACGTGCTCAACACTTGCGCCGTTACCAACGAGGCGGAGCGCAAATCGCGCCAATGCGTCAGCAGATGTCTTAAGCTCAATCCAAATGCCAAGGTGGTCGTATGCGGTTGCGCGTCGCAAAATAATCCGCAGCAGTTTGCAACAAAAGACAACGTGACCTATGTCATAGGCAACGCGCAGAAGGGTAAGTTGGCGGATAAATTGCAAGAGAGCGGAATATTGTTAGATCCGCTGCCGAGAGAATACGAAGACGACTTTTCCGCCGAGGTAGTGCGCACGCGAGCGTACGTCAAAATTCAAGACGGTTGCGACAATTATTGCTCTTACTGTCTCATACCTTACGTCAGAGGAAGAAGCCGTTCTAGGAGTATAGAGAGCGTAGTCGAGGAGTGTAAAAATCTTGAGAGCAAGAGCAAAGAAATCACGATTACAGGCATTGATATTTCGTCGTACGGAAAGAATATGGATTGCGATTTAGCGACGCTAATCGACGCTTTATGCGATATAGATTGCAGAATACGTCTCGGTTCTTTGGAAGTCAACGTCATTGACGACAAGTTGCTTACCGCGCTTAAAAGACTCAAAAAGTTTTGTCCTCAATTCCATTTATCTTTGCAGAGCGGGGAGGACAGCGTACTCAAGAAAATGAATAGGCACTATACTACCGATGAGTATTTTGCCAAGGTGCAACTTATCCGCAAGTATTTTCCGGATTGCGCAATTACCACCGACTTGATATGCGGATTTCCTACCGAGAGCGATGAGAACTTTGAAAGCACGCTTAAGTTTATTGACAAAGTCGGCTTTGCGCAAATGCACGTCTTTGGATATTCTCCAAGGGCAGGCACGGTTGCGGTAAGGTATAAGTTATTGCCACAAGACGTCGTCAAAGACAGAGTAAACAGAGCCATAAAGGTTGCCGAACAAAACCGTCAAAAGTACGTCGAGAGTTTCGTCGGTAAGACCTTGCAACTTCTCACGGAAGATACGGAGCAAGGCTATATGTGCGGATATTCCGCTCAATATATCAAGTGCTATATCGAGGGCGGAAAGAGCGACTGCCTGTACGACGTCGAAGTAGTAAAAGCAATCGACGGTATAGCGTATTGCAAAATAAATAATATGGACAAAATGGGATAAAATCCCGAGTAAAGGAGAGTAATATGGACTGCATTTTTTGTAAAATAATCAAGGGCGAAATTCCATCGTACAAGATATATGAAGACGATATGACGTACGCATTTTTGGACATAGCAAGCGACAGCTACGGTCATACTTTGGTAATACCCAAAAAGCATTGCGTCAACGTACTCGATTGCGATAAAGATTATCTCAATGCTACGATTGATACCGTACAGAAAATATCCCGACATTTTGTCGACGATTGCGGATTTGAGGGAGTCAATATTCTCAACGCAAGCGGGGAGAGCGCTCAACAGTCGGTATTCCATCTGCACTTCCATATCATACCGAGAAGAGCAGACGACGGCATTGACATTTGGGCGTTGAAAGATAAGAAAGAGCTTGACCTTGCCGACATTTGCGAGAAGTTGAAAATTTAGTGAAAAATTTTGTTGACAAGATTTTTTTATTATGCAATAATATTCAAGTAATTAAGCCGCATAGGGAAAGGAGGCGATAAAATGTCAACAGTTAAAGTAGGAGAAAACGAGTCTTTGGACAGCGCAATCAGAAGATTTAAGCGTAAGTGCGCAAGAGACGGCATTATCGGCGACCTCCGTAAGAAAGAGGCTTACGAAAAGCCAAGCGTAAAGCGCAAGAAGAAAGCTGAAGCAGCTCGTAAAAGAATGTATAAGGCATAATGTTTGAAGGAATGAGAGGCGATGTTCGTCTCTTATTTTTTAAATTTAAAATTTATGAGTATAGGCTCCAAATGGTGGTTTGCATTTAGTAACGATATATTTTTTAGTGAAACTATTCTAAAATTTGAAATAACAAAACCAAAAACTATGTATGTACTTAAATTGCAAACACCATTTTGCACCTTACGTAAGTTTCGCATATAACGCGTCATTTTGAGCGGAGCGCAATCGAAGAATCTATTTCAATGTCATTTTACTTGCAAATACCTCTTGTCCCATAGCAAGACCAAAGGCAAAAGCCTCTCTGTATACGTCGTAAGCGTAGAGAACGGTTTCGTGTAAGTGCGCGTCTTGCAATTCGATAAACTCTTTCAAAAGTTTTGGATTGTCGGCAATTTGTTTTTGAAATTCTTCGATTTTATCGAACAAATCGTCAAAAGCTTTTTTGTATTCGTCGCTAGAATGAAATTCATCCAAGTTGCCCCTTTCTCCCATCATCATTTGCATAATTGCAGAGTTATTTTGTTTCATAAATTTACTCCTTATTATTGGTAGTATAATTATTATGTCACAGCTAATAGCTGATAGTCAAACGTTTTACAGCTAATAGCTGATAAAATTTATTCATTAAAATTGGAGTAAATTGTAAATATGATAACACTAGTACAGATTAAATCAAAGTTTCAAGAAGTTGTTAAAGATGCGATTAAGTATAGCGGACTATCTCAATCTGAAGTAGCTAGAAGAATTGGGGTATCGCAACAAACAATGTCAAACTATCTTATTGGTAAAATCTTGCCTGCATTCGACACCTTCGCCAACTTATGCAAAGTTCTCGACCTTGACCCTGCGGAAATACTTTGCTTGAATGAGTAAAACAGTTGAGTTTTTGTCTCTTATATTATATAATTGATATATTAAGTTTTTAGGTTAAGAGTTTTTTATGGATTACAAATCTTTGTTGAATGACGCGCAGATATTACCCGTAGAAGATACGCAAGGGGCTGTATTGGTTTTGGCGGGCGCAGGTAGCGGTAAGACGAGAGTTTTGACCTACCGTATTGCCTATCTCATTGAGAGAGAGGGAGTTGACCCGCGAAATATCCTTGCAATTACTTTTACCAACAAGGCCGCAGGCGAAATGAGAGAGCGTATTACGCAGGTTACGGGTCGCGGCGGTATGACGATTTCCACTTTCCACTCGCTTTGCGCAAAGATACTTCGCGCCGACATTTCCAAATTGGGAGACTATACCTCTAATTTTTCCATATACGACGACGAGGACAGCAAAAAGGTTATTGCGCGTATTCTCAAGGCAATGGAGATAGAGGACAACAAAGAATATAAAAAACTTATCAAGTGGCATATTGCCAATGCAAAGAACCTCGCCATGAGCGCAAAAGAGTACGCGCCGAGACTCAAAGGAGAACCCGAGGGGGATCTCATTGCGACTGTATACGACAGGTACGAAAAAGAACTCAAGGCAAACAACGCGCTTGACTTTGACGATTTGCTCTACAAGACTTTGATGCTCTTTGCCACGCAAAAAGACGTGCTTGACAAGTATCAGACTTTGTTCAAGTATATCCACGTCGACGAATTTCAAGACACCAACAAAATTCAATACACTTTAGTGCGACTGCTTGCAAATAAGTACGGCAATATCTTTGCAGTGGGCGACGACGACCAAAGCATTTACGGATGGCGTTGGGCGGACGTATCCAATATTCGCAAGTTTACGCAGCATTTCCCCGATTGCAGAATATACAAACTTGAGCAGAATTACCGCTCGACGAAGAATATTTTGGACGTTGCCAACAAGATTATTGCCAACAACTCTTCGCGTATGGAAAAGACGCTTTGGACCGCAGGCGAAAAGGGCTCAAGAGTAATCTACAAGAGTTGTTACGACGAAAAGGCAGAGGCGGATTACGTACTTGAGCAAATCTCCAATCTGATTTACACCGACGGTTACGATTACAAGGACTTTGCGATTTTGGTGCGCGCAAGTATGCTGACGAGATCTTTTGAAGAGAAGTTGGCGCTTTACAATTACCCGTATAGACTTATAGGCGGCAACAAGTTCTTTGAGCGCAAAGAGGTCAAAGACTTTTTGGCATATCTCAAATTTGTCTCCAATCCCAACGACAGCGAAAGCATTTTGAGAGTCATCAACGTACCCAAGCGCGGTATTGGAGATACGGCGGTTCAAAAACTCATCGAGGCTTGCTCTATCGCTAGAATGTCGCTTATGCAAGGTATTCTCAATATTGACAGCCTACCGCTTACGGCTACGATAAAGAGCAAAATCAAAATTTTTGCAGAAGTCGTCGAAGTGTTGAAAGAGAGAGCCAATATGCCTCTCAAAGACTATATTGATTTTGTCAATAGCTTCGTCAATTTTGCAAGTCAGTACGACCCCAAGGACGAAGAGGATAAGAATAGACTTGACAATATTGACGAATATATCACGTCGGTTAAAGAGTATTGCAAGGACAATGCGGAAAGCAAACTCGACGAGTATTTGCAGTCAGTATCGCTTGTGACCGACACCGACCAACCTATTGAGAATTGCATTACGCTTGCCACCGTGCACGGCGTAAAGGGATTGGAATACAAGTGCTGTTTTATAGTCGGACTTGAGGACGGCATATTCCCGAGTCTTAGAGAAGACGACGACCAAGAAGAGAGACGTATCATGTACGTCGCCGTCACGAGAGCGAGAGAGAAGTTGTATTTGACCAACGCGCAATCGCGTTTTAGATACGGTCACAGAGATTTCAGTATGCCGTCGAGGTTTCTCAAAGAGGGCGGATTTATTCAAGAACCGCCTACCAGAAGTTCCGTCGGAGATATCTTCCGCGACTTCAACGAGGACTTTGGAGGTTATCAGGAGATACCGCAGAAGTCTGCAAGCAGTAACTACAGCAAGATACAGGAACTCAAGAAGTTGATGAAGAACTACGCGTCTACTCCCGCTTTTGCAAAGAGCGCGGGCGCGCAAGCTCCGCAGTCAAAAGATACTTCAATCTTCAAAGTCGGCATGACGGTCGAGCACTCGCGTTTTGGACAGGGCACGATTATCGCTATCATGGGCGAAAATGCAAAGATAGAGTTTGATAAGTTGGGAGTAAAGACCTTTAACTTACGGCTAGCACCGATTAAGGTTGTTCAATAAAAAGAAAGGCTCCGCAAATCTAAAATGCGTCTTTTCCGTCAATCTAGCCTTTGGCTCACGCCGACGTACAGCAAGTACGACGGCGCTCGTCAAAAACTATCTTGACAAAAAATCCGCTATTTTATTATTTGCGTATCTTTCTTGTTATTGAACGTGTAGGGTAAAGTATGAATGCTCCCAATCTCCGCACTCGCCCGCGACTTTTATACCGTCATTTTGAGCGAAGCGTAGCGCAGTCGAAGAATCTAAAATTTATTGATTGGTAAATAATATTATAGGAGAGTATATGAACAAAACCGAGAGAATGACAGAGCTTGTAAATTTGCTCAACGAATACGCATATCAATACTACACGTTGGACAATCCTACGGTTGCGGACGTCGAATACGACAGGCTATATGACGAACTCGTCGCATTGGAAGGCGAGCTTGGCTACAGTCTCGACAATTCTCCCACAAAGCGCGTGGGCGACGTTATACTCAAAGGATTCAAAAGCGTAAAGCATCTCGGCAGGTTGTATTCTCTCGATAAGTGTCAGACTAAAGACGCGCTTTCGGCTTGGCTTGACAAACTTATAAAGGCTTGCGGATATATGCCGAAATGTTCGCTTGAATACAAATTCGACGGCTTGACAATCAATTTGCTTTACAGGGACGGCAAGCTCGAGAGAGCGTCCACGAGGGGCAACGGCATAGAGGGCGAAGAAGTGACAGAGCAGGTCAAGACAATCAAATGCGTACCGCTTGCCATTGACTACAAGGGCGTAGTCGAAGTGCAAGGCGAGGGCATTATGAGGCTGTCTGCGCTTGCCGAGTACAACGCAAAAGAGGGCGTTACTCCTCTCAAAAATGCGCGCAACGCAGTAGCCGGCGCAATTAGAAATCTTGACCCAAAGGTTACCGCGTCAAGACGCCTTGAAGTCATCTGCTACAACGTCAATTATATCGAAGAGGACTTTGCGTCGGGCAGCGATATGATTGAGTTTTTAAAGAAAAATAAGTTTAAAGTCAGCGACAAGTTTGACTTGTTTGACGACAAACAACAGTTGATTGACGCTTTGGACGGCATACAGCAAAAGAGAGACAGTCTCGACTTCCTCATTGACGGAGCGGTAATCAAAGTCGACGATACGGCAATACGCGAGGATATGGGATATACCGAGAAGTTCCCCAAGTGGGCTGTAGCTTTCAAATTCCCTGCGCAGGAGGCAACGACCACGCTTCGCGACGTGATATGGCAGGTATCGCGTACCGGCAAGTTAAATCCTTTGGCGGTGCTTGACCCCGTCGACCTTGCGGGAGTGACCGTCAGCAGGGCAACTTTGTCAAATATCAGCGAGATAAGGCGTAAAGATATCAAGATTGGCAGTCGCGTGTTTATTCGCCGCAGCAACGACGTAATCCCAGAAATTTTGGGCATTGCAGAGCATACTCCCAATTCCGTCGACGTGCAAAAGCCTACTGTATGTCCCGCTTGCGGCGCGCCGGTAATCGAGGACGGCGTATTCCTCAAATGCTCCAACGCAACCCACTGCGCGCCAGCGATAGTGTCCGCAATGTCGCATTTTGCGTCGCGCGACGCAATGGATATTGACGGCTTATCCGACAAGACTTTTGAGACGCTGTACAACGAAGGCAAACTCAATCATTACGTAGACATATACAATCTCAAGGCAGAAGACTTTGAGGGCATAGAGGGTTTTGGAGACAAAAAGATTAGCAATATCTTAAGCGCAATCGAAAAGAGCAAAGACACCACGCTAGACAGATTTATCTATGCGCTTGGTATAGCCAACATAGGCAAGAAGGCGGCAAAACAGCTTGCCGACGAATTTAAGACCTTGGACGGCATAATCAATGCAAATTATTTTGATCTCAAAGCAATTGACGACTTTGGCGATATTATGACGAGTGGGCTCATAGAATATTGGGCGGATGAAAAGCATATTAAAGAAGTAGAAAGCTTGCTTGCAAGCGGCGTCAAAATAGCGCAGAAGCAAGTCGTTGAGGGAGCTTTGAGCGGAAAAAAAGTCGTATTGACAGGCTCGTTGCCCACTCTCAAAAGGTCGCAGGCAAAACAGCTAATTGAGGAAAACGGCGGAGAAGTGTCCGACAGTATATCCAAGACGGTTAATCTAGTAGTTGCAGGCGAAGACGCGGGAAGCAAGCTTGCCAAGGCGCAAAAACTCGGCATAGAGATAATCGACGAAGAAAGACTTTTGGAGCTTATCAAAGGATAAATATGGATTATTTAGCTATCATAATCATCACGTTTATATCAGGCGTAATAGGCACGGGACTTGGCGGATTGGTAGGCGCGATATTGCGTCGCGAATCCAACAAAATAGTGTCGCTGTTGCTTTCATTTGCAGGCGGTATAATGCTTGCCGTGGTATGCTTTGACCTTATGAGCCAACCCGTCGAAATGATGAAAGACGGCACTCTGCCGTCGTATACTCCCGTGATCGTGGTATTGGCGGTAATCGTAGGTTACGCAGTGGTATACTTGCTTAATCACGTCATAGACAAGCACGCCAACAGAGAAGTAAAGCACATTGACAAAGACCACCCGTCGACTGCCGACGATCTCGACGAATTGATACACGCAGACCACTTCGAGAGTCATAAAGACGGAACTCTCAACTCAAAGTCAAATCTATTTGTCGCGGGGCTTGTGATGATGATAGCAATCGCGTTGCACAATCTTCCGGAAGGTATGGTAATAGGCGCGTCGTACGCAATGGAAGAAAACCTTACGGCAAATCTCTTTTCAAGTACGGGATTCATAATGGCGATAGTAATCGGCTTACATAATATTCCCGAGGGTATGGCTGTATCCGTGCCGTTGATATCGGGCGGTATGGGCAAAGTCAAATCGGTGCTTCTCACAGCATTAAGCGGACTGCCGACGGTATTCGGCGCATTGTTGGGATACGCGCTTGGCGGTATCAACGAGATTATGCTGGTGCTTTCGCTCGGCTTTGCCAGCGGAGCAATGCTTTACGTAGTATTCGGCGAATTGTTGCCCGAGTCGATTTTGATGTGGAAGAGCAAACTGCCCGCGCTGGCGGTATTTGTTGGGGTTCTCGTAGGATTCTTGTTGGTAAGTTATTAATTTATATTTCTTATTTTATATATTTAAACTGCAGCAAATGATAGACAATAACTCATTTTAAGCGTATAATTATTGTAATATGGCAAAGAAGTACACATCGAAAATAGGCGGTCAAGCCGTATTGGAAGGCGTTATGATGCGCGGCGAGAGGTCCATGGCGACGGCAGTGCGCGACGAAAAGGGCAATATCGTCGTAGAAAGCAGATATATTAAGCCGATTAGCGAAAGACCCAAGATTTACCGCGTACCTTTCGTCAGAGGAATTTTCAACTTCTTTGATTCTATGGCAAGCGGTATGAAGACGCTTATGCGTTCGGGAGAGGTGTTTGACGACGACTCTCAGCCAAGCAAATTAGAGACGTGGATGGCAAAGAAACTCAAAGTCAATATCTACGACGTAATGATGTTTTTTTCCGTCATATTGGGAGTAGCCTTGGCAATAGCTCTGTTCTTCTTTCTTCCGCTAGGCGTACTGACGGGCATTAAGGCGCTTGTCGCCAAATTTATTTCGGAAGAAGCCAATACGCTTTGGTACGTTACGGTGCTGTACGCATTGTTTGAGGGACTTTTGAGAATAATTATTTTCGTGGTATACATTGCGTTGACTACGTTGATGAAACCTATTAAGCGCACTTATATGTATCACGGCGCAGAGCATAAGACTATCAGTTGCTACGAGCACGGATTGGAACTCACTGTAGAGAATGCGCAAAAGATGACGACCGTTCACGACAGATGCGGCACTACCTTTATGTTTATAGTCATGCTTGTCAGCGTGGTAATATTTTCGATAGTAGGTATATTCGAGCCGTATATGCAAAGCCTTGGCAAATGGAAGACGGTAATACTATTCGCGTCGAGAATAATCCTTTTGCCAATCGTCATGGGTATAAGTTACGAGATGCTCAAGACGATGGCAAGATATGATAATATCCTCGTGCGCATACTCAAATTCCCCGGGCTCATGTTGCAAAAGCTTACGACGAAGCAGCCCGACGATTCAATGGTTGAATGCGCAATCACAGCTTTCAATACCGTCATGGCTATGGACGCAGACCCGACTATACCCGAGAAACGCTTTGATACCAAAAAGCCTTACGAAAAGGTCAGGGCGGAAATCAAGGCCATGCTCAAGGGCGTAGACGAGAGCGATATAGATTGGATATTCTGCGAAGCTACCGGAGTAAAGCGAAGCGAACTTGCAAGTCTTACGCACGTAAGACAACTCGAGTATGAAAAGGCTGTGGAGTTTGCCAAGAAGAGACAAAAGGGCGAGCCCCTTTGGAGAGTTTTCGGCAAGGTAGATTTTTACGGCTACGATATAGCAGTTACGCCCGACGTACTTTGCCCCAGACCCGAGACGGAGTATCTTGCTCAAAAGGCAATCGAACTTGCGACGGAGAACAGCAATGTCCTTGATATGTGCGCGGGCAGCGGTTGCATCGCAATAGCAATTGCGGGAGAACGCGGTTGCAACGTCGTTGGTTGCGATATAAGTCAAGACGCGCTCAACGTGGCAAAACAAAACGCTCAAGCAAACGCGGTTGCGGATAAAATACAATTAGTTCAAAGCGATATGTTTGAAAGCGTTGAGGGCAAATTTGATATAATTGTATCAAATCCCCCTTATATACCTCATGGCGACATAGCCGGGCTTGATAAGGAAGTGAGAGATTACGACCCGCATATTGCGCTTGACGGCGGAGAAGACGGACTTGACTTCTACAGGATATTTGCAGACAAGGCGAAAGGGTTTTTGAGCGACGGCGGATATCTGCTATTGGAAGTAGGTATGGGACAGGCGCAGAGCGTAGTAGATATGCTCAAGGGCTTTGATTGCGAAGTTGTAAAAGACTTGCAGGGAATTGATAGAATTGTTATGGCAAAAAAACATATCTAACGTCATTTCGAGCGAAGTCGAGAAATCTCTACCGATTAAATAGAAAAGAGAATTAAGGAATAATATATGTTTGAAAAATTGGAGTTAATGCTTAAAAAGTTTGAGGAACTGACGGAGTTGATAGCCGCCCCCGAGGTCATTGCCGACCAAGAGAGATGGCAAAAGCTTGTCAAAGAACATTCTCAAATGAGCGGAGCTATAGAGTTATACAAAAAGTATCTGGCCCTTCAGGACAGTATAAAGGAGTGCAAGGAGATTATCGACGACGGCAGCGACGCTGAAATGACGGAACTTGCAAAAGAAGAACTTCATCAAGCAAAAAAGGACGAAGAGCAAGTAATACAAGATCTCAAGATTGCGCTTTTGCCCGTTGACCCCAACGACGACAACAACGTTATCGTCGAAGTCAGAGCGGGAGCAGGCGGAGAAGAAGGCGGACTTTTCGGCGCGGAACTAGTCAGAATGTATATGCGTTTTGCCGAGAGAATGAGATGGAAAATCAAAGAAATCGATATGAACTATACGGAACTTGGCGGAGCAAAAGAAGTTACCTTTATGATTAGCGGTACGGGCGCGTACGCCAAGCTCAAATACGAGAGCGGAGTGCATAGAGTACAGCGCGTACCCGAGACGGAATCGCAAGGCAGAGTACACACGTCAACTGCGACGGTTGCTATTCTTCCCGAAGCGCCGGATATTCAAATAGAGATACTTGAAAAAGACCTCAAGATAGACACCTATAGGTCAAGCGGAGCGGGCGGACAGCACGTCAACAAGACGGAGAGCGCAGTGCGTATCACTCACTTGCCGACAGGTATCGTCGTAGCGTCGCAAGACGAGCGTTCGCAAATCAAGAACAGAGAACAGGCAATGAGCGTACTCAAGTCCCGACTTTATGACTATTACAGTTCTAAAGCGGAAAGCGAATACGCAGCCAACCGTAAGACTCAAGTCGGCAGCGGAGATAGGTCTGAGAAGATCAGGACGTACAACTTCCCTCAAAACAGAGTTACCGACCACAGAATAGGTATGACAATATACAGTCTTGATAGCTTTATGGACGGAGATATATTCGAGATGATAGAGGCGTTGCAGCTGGCAAATCAAAACGCTTTGCTGTCCAAGCTCGACGACTAGGGCAAATGCGTATATCAGCACACCTTTCGCCTTATCAGCGAGTCGACACTCGGGGTCACGTACGGCAAGTACGCTCACCGCTCGGTCGCTCTTGTTAAGACAAAATCTGCACTAATCTCCGCATTTGAGCATAACGTTTGGGAAGAAGTATACGTCATTTCGACCGAAGTGGAGAAATCTTAAAATAAGTAAAAAACACAATGGAGTGTAATATGAAATACATCAGTACGAGAAACAAATCAATCAAAGTAAGTTCGGCAGAAGCAATAGTCAACGGACTTTCAAAAGACGGAGGACTATTTGTGCCCGAAGAATTCCCAAAGCTCACAAAAGAGAATTTTGACGAGCTTATCGGTATGAGTTATCCCGAGAGAGTGGCAAGGGTACTTTCGCTCTATTTGGAAGACTATACCTATGAAGAGTTGCTTGACTATGCGACAAAAGCGTATTCGAGATTTTACGGCGAAGACCCATGCCCGCTTGTCAACGTTGACGACGGCCTTTACGTGCTTGAACTGTGGCACGGACCTACTTGCGCGTTTAAGGATATGGCGCTGACGATGTTGCCGCATCTCTTATCGGCTGCAAGAAAGAAGACGGGCGAGACTTCCAAGACATTGATTTTGGTTGCTACTTCTGGCGACACAGGCAAAGCCGCGTTGGAGGGCTTTAGAGACGTAGACGGTACTGACATAATTGTATTCTATCCTTCCGACGGCGTATCTGATATGCAAAAGTTGCAGATGATGACGCAGCTTGGCGACAACGTTTTCGTATGCGCAATAGAGGGCAACTTTGACGACGCGCAATCGGCAGTCAAGAGAATTTTCAACGACGCGCAAATGCAGGAAAAATTGCTTGCCGGCGGTTACAAATTATCTTCCGCCAATTCGATAAATTGGGGCAGACTTGCTCCGCAAATCGCGTACTATGTGTCAAGCTATTGCGACCTCATTTCATCGGGAAAGATACAGTACGGCGATAAGGTCAATTTCTGTGTGCCCAGCGGAAACTTCGGCAACATATTGGCAGCTTACTACGCTTCATTGATGGGGGTAGGAGTCAACAAACTTATCTGCGCTTCCAACGTCAACAACGTACTTACCGATTTCTTTACGTCGGGCGAGTACGATATACATAGGGAGTTCCACAAGACGATGAGCCCGTCTATGGATATATTGATTTCTTCCAACTTGGAAAGATTGCTTTTTGAGTTTTCCGGTCGTAACGACGCGCTTATCGCTCAGCGTATGGACGCGCTCAAGAAAGACGGAAAGTACAGCGTAAGCAAGCAAGAACTTGAAAAACTCAACGAGATATTTGCAGTAGGATTTGCTACCGAAGACGATACCGCGGAAGTAATAGCAAATTGCTTTGACCTATACGATTATTTAATGGATACGCACACTGCGGTTGCAATGAGCGTATACGACGACTATACAGAGAATTGCGGCGACGAAACTCCAAGCGTAATCGTATCGACGGCAAACGCGTACAAATTCCCATGCGACGTATACGACGCATTAGTAGGAGAGTATATCGAAGACGCGCAAAAGGCTACCAAGAAACTTCGCGCTTACACTGGCGAAGATACTCCCGAGCCGCTTACCGACCTTGACAAAAAGCAAGTAAGATTTACCAAGGTTATAGCAAAACAAGATATAGAAAACGAAGTGTTGAACTACATTAAGAAGTAACCTGTTTGACGTCACCCTGAGCGGAGCGAAAACGAAGCATAGCGTAGTTTAAGTGTAGTCGAATGGGGCTGTGAATAAAGAAACAGATTATTATAATATGGGAGATTCTTCGACTACGCTCAGAATGACATAAACGTAACGCCATTTCGCTAAATCGGAAAATCTCAATTCATTAAATAAAAGACAAACTAGAGAGTGGAGAACACTATGAAAACTATTTACAGCGCAATACAGCCGTCGGGCATAATGACGCTCGGCAATTATATCGGAGCGGTCAACAATTGGCGCGCTATGCAGAGTGATAATAATAACAAGTGCATATTTGCATTAGCGGATTTGCACACTATCACGGTGCGTCAAAATCCCGAGGACTTTTATAAAAACTGTATGAGTTTTTATGCGCTATTTCAGGCGGTCGGTCTTGACCCAAAGAAGAGTATAATTTACTTCCAGTCTCAGGTGCGTCAGCACAGCGAACTTGCTTGGTTGCTCAACTGTTATACCTACGTTGGCGAGATGAACAGAATGACGCAGTTCAAAGACAAGTCGGCAAAGCACGTAGACAATATCAATATGGGACTCATGGATTATCCTGTGCTTATGGCGGCAGACATATTGTTATACGACACCGACTACGTACCAGTTGGATATGACCAACTTCAGCATATCGAGATTACTCGCGACATTGCTACGAGGGTCAACAATATCTACGGCGATATTTTCAAAATCCCCGAGGGTATCATACCTAAGGTGGGCGCAAAGATAACAAGCTTGCAAGACCCCACTAGCAAGATGAGCAAGTCCGATCCAAATCCCAACGGCGTAATATCATGTCTTGATCCGCCCGAAGTAATCGTCAAAAAATTCAAAAAGGCGGTTACCGACAGCGATACGACGATTGCCTACGACCTCGAGAACAAAGCGGGAATTTCCAATCTTTTGGGTATATTGGCAGTATGCGCGGGCAAGACTATTGAACAGACTGTCGCAGAGTGTCAAGGCTTGAGGTACGGCGACCTCAAATTGCGAGTTGCCGACAGCGTAATAGAGATGCTTCGCCCATTCCAAGAGGAGTATGCGCGTCTTATCAATTCCAAAGATTATCTTATGGCTTGCGCAAAAGACGGCGCGCAAAAGGCAAGCGAAATAGCGGAGAAAACCTTGAAGCGTTTCAAGCAAGCTGTTGGCTACGTAACAATCTAATATATAATATTGATATAATAATTATAATATATATCCTTAACCGTCGCAAAGCGACGATATAACCTGACGATAGGCAGATATAACCGCCGCGTAGTGGCGATATAACTTTGCCGAAGGCAAAATATAACTGTCCGCGTAGCGGACGACTCGGAGCGTCTATGTTCGGATACGTCATCCCCGACAAACTCAATATGTTTATGAAAGACTACTATGGATATAGGGGGTTTTATTGCGGACTGTGCAAGAGCATAGGGAGACGTTGCGGACAGTTAATGCGGATTGGCACGACGTATGATATGACTTTTCTCAACGTGTTGGCGCACGCTGTCTTAGACGTCGAAATGCCAATGAAGATGGGAGTATGCATACTCAATCCCGTGCAGAAAAAACTAATTGGGCAAGACGACGAACTTACGAGAAAAGTCGTGGATATATCTACGATATTGGCGCATTATAAATGTGTGGACGACTTTAAGGACGAAAAGTCTGCGTCTAAGAGATTTGCCGACGTTATGGTCATCAAAAGACATTACAAGAAGGCAAAAAAACTGTATCCCGAATTTGATAAATTTATCAATGACCGCTATCAAGAGCTTGGAAGGCTTGAGAGTGAAAAATGCGCAAGTCCCGACAGAGTAGCGCATCCCTTTGCCGAAATAATGGTGGAGATTGGGCGGATTGTGTTTGGGGATAATTATCAAGAGCCCGTTAAAAATTTGATGTACAATATGGGCAAATGGGTGTATATCTGCGACGCAGTGGACGATATAGACGACGACTTCAAGAAAGGAAGTTACAACGTCTTTTTGCAAGATTACGACTACAAGGACAAAGCCGCTTTCTTGCAGGATAAAAAAGATGTCCTAGAATATGTACTTATGAGCGCGTACAACATGGTTTTGGCGGATTTTGATAAAATTCAAGTAAAAAAATATGAGGGTATATTGACAAACATAATATGGTATGGTATGTTAAATAACACCAAAGAGTTGTTGAGGAGAAGTGAAAAATGCAAGAAAACTCGTATCTGATTTTGGGATTAAAGAGCGACGCTACGCTTCAAGAAGTGGAAAACGCTTATAAAAATCTCAAAGAAAAATACCAAATTCAATGCTTTGAAGAGGGCGAAATGGGGTCTCTTGGCGCTAAAATGCTCTCAAAAATAAAGATTGCCTACAACGACTGCATCGAAGATATCAAGAAAAGAGAAATCATAGGCGACGGTTCTATCTACGACGCTATAAAAAATCTTATAAAAGATGGCAAACTCAACGAGGCGCAAGCGCTTCTTGACAACGTCGAGCCTCGCGACGGAGAATGGCATTATACCCAAGCCAATATATTCTACAGACGAAATTGGTTTTTGGAGAGCAAAACTCAAGTGGAAATGGCTTTGACGCACGACCCTAACAATTCAAATTATCTCAATACTTTGGAAATTCTCAAGCGTCAGCAATTCAAAGTCGACGACGAATTAAAAGCGGCGCGTCAATCAAGAGCAGGCTACGAACAACCAAGAGAAACTGGCGGCTCGATTGGAGGAGGGCTTTGCACCTATTGCGCAAGCTGTCTTTTGTGTAACGCA
The DNA here is from genome assembly GCA_947176265.1 of uncultured Clostridia bacterium. GTDB lineage: Bacteria > Bacillota > Clostridia > Christensenellales > UBA3700 > RACS-045. The sequence continues at coordinate 20,970 of CAMWQA010000024.1, forward strand.
ATTTGCTATTTTTGCATTTAACGTCAATCCGAAGAAGTCGAGAAATCTCAATTAAATTAATAAATTCACAATCCACGCAAAACTAATTGCGTGGATTTTTAA
>CAMWQA010000025.1 GCA_947176265.1 uncultured Clostridia bacterium
CTGCTACGGGTTGTTCTACAACTGGCTCTGTCTGCTCTGCTGTAGGTTGTTCTACAACTGGCTCTGTCTGCTCCGTTGCGGGTTGTTCTGATACAACTTCGGGTTGTGGAGCAGGCTGCTGCGCAACGACTTCCGGCTGTTGAGTCTCGGCAACCGTCTCTGTTTGAGGTTGTTGCGCCTGAGGCTCAACCGAGGAATCTGCCGTAGCGGGTTTTGGACTCTTCAGAGCTTTCTTTCTCCAAACAAACAGTCCTATAAACGCGCCTACCTCCATGACAAATATCACTAAGAGAAAGATGAGGCAGATTGAAAGTTGAGTAGCGGTCGAAGCGCTAATCAATATATTCATTACGCTCTACCTCCCTTTTTCTTTTTGCTGACAACGAGGATTATCGTAAGTACTGCGCCGAGCAATACTACGGAAACTGCGATACCTGCTATTGCAAGTCCGAGATTGATGCCGTTGTCAACTGTAAACTCAAGCGGACTTGAAACGAGTTCGTTGTAGTTTTCAGTGCCTTCGACGTAAGCAACTGCCCAATAAGTACCGTCTTTAATCTTGTTGACGTCAATCTCTTTGGTGCACTCTTTGTCGTCGTAGTACTTGATAACGACTTCTCCGCCAAACTTATCGGTCGGCTTGTTATCTCCAAGCCAAGGTACGCCGACAATATCTTTCTTGCTGTCGCCCTTACCGAACAAGCCTTCAAACTCGTTGTTGACCTTTTCAATGGTAAACTCCATTTCTTTTACTGAATTTGGAGCCAAGACGTAGTTGCCGTTGGTTACGCCGGTAGCCGTTGCGGTATAAGTACCTACGTTGACTTGCGATCCGCTGATTACGAGGTCAACGCTGTCGCCTGCTACGATATCGCCAATCTTGACGCTTGCGTTAGGAGCGACTTCTTTGCCGGTGTAATCAAATTGAGTAACCGTCCAATCAATCGTAACTTGTTTCGGCTCAATCTTAAAGGTCTTGCTTGCGCCTACTACCGTGTAGTTGTTGTTGTCAAGCTCAGCTATGGTTGCGGTATAAGTACCTGCATTCTTTTGAGCTCCGCCAACGGTAATTTGGATAGTTCCGTCAGCCAATTCAAGTTCGCCGTCTTTTACGGTAGCGGTTGGAGCGTGCTCCTCGCCGTCGTATACGAATGTATCGTTGCTCCATACAACTTGAATTTTCTTTTGCTTGATAGTAAATTCTATCGTAGCCGTATCCTTGTTTACAACGTAGTTGTCGCTTGTCGTCAACGCTTCAGCCTTATAAGTGCCTGCGTTGATCTGATCGCCGACGACAACCAATCCGCAAGAAGTGCCGAGGATAATATCGTCTGCGTTAAGTTGAGCGGTAGGAACTTTTACCGTTCCGTCATAAGTATAATCGCCAACCGTCCAATCTACTCTGATTTCCTTTGGCTTGACAGTCCACTCAAAGGTGCACTCGTCAGGAATCTTGTAGTTGACTTCTGCTTTTGAGCCAATGCTTATCAATCTTGCGACGTAAGTGCCGGCTTGGTCTTTTTGATTCGTCTCTTCAAATCTTGCTTCCAACAATGCGCTGTCTTTATCCAACAATTTTGCTTCGCAATTAATCTTGTGCGGCGTGCTGTCAAAGACGTAGCAGTTTTGGTCGGGATCAAACGATTTGTCGCTCTCGTCCATGCTCCATACGATTTCGACGTCTCTTCTCAAAATTTGATACTTATTGCCGTTGTCAACAAGCTGAACGTTGAAATTGTTGGCTTGATTTACGCTGGTTTCTTCATTTACAACGTATGCAAATTCAATATCGTATCTACCAGCGTTTACTGCGCCCGCTTTAGCTTTGAGCGTAATAATCTTGCTGAAATCAATCTTAATAGCGTCTGACTTTTGCGTTTCAGAAAGGTCTACCGCTACAACTTTTGACTTCTCAAAGATTTGTTGAGAATTCAACAACTCGTCTCCGTATACGCTGGAAACCTCGCTGATGCTCAGGTAAACGGTTGCCTTCTGAACGTTGACCGTAATTGTACCCGAGAAGTCTCTGTAGTTGGCGAATTCCAACTTGTAATCTACATCGTATTTTCCCGCGCCGGTAAAGACTGGTTGTTCGTCACCCGTAAAGGTAATAACTGCGTTTTCCCAAGCAGCCTCCCAATCGTCGCCGTCAACAAACGCCTCATCGTCAACGCTGACGCCGAGGATTTGTTTCAAGTCAAGAGTGAAGTCTTCGCCGAGATATTTAGCGCGGTTGTAAGTTAAAGTACTGTCGAAGTCAAATCTTGCCTTATTTACCGTAAGCAAGCCGAAGTTTTCGCCGTCTGCGCCGACGAATTCAACGTCGTAGTTGCTACCGTCGTAAACGCCCAAAATCTTGTAAGCGCCTGCGGGCAAGAACTTATTTGCGGCAACGCCGTGTTTCTCAATTTCGAGTCTTACAAGCGGAGCTTCAAAGTTTTCATTGAGAACATCCTCCGTAATTTTGTCAAGTACCGAATACTGCTCTTGAGCGATCTCATAGTTGCCCTTTACATCGGGATTGCCGTAAGTACCTGCGTTTTGATTTTCGATAGTGACTTTGATAGGTCTCTTTATTATACTGTATTCGCGCGTGTCGCCCGTAAGAGTATAGTTGCCCGAATAGTCGTTGTTATTCCAAGCGCTTCGCGAAACTCTAGCGGTATACTTTTGTCCGTCGGAGTTGATATTAACGTTGTCAATACCCGAGAGCGTCAAAGGAACGACGTGCTCTACTCCGTTCTTATCGGCAAGCGTAGTAAACTTTGCCACAAGTCCCGGTCTGTGTCCTGTGTAATAGAATTGAGTCTTGTCTGCGTCAGCCCAATTGGCTTCGTCGGAAACAGTCCAATTTACCTCAACCGGTCTCGGAATAATCTTGTAAGCGTTTACGTTGCAATCGCGAGCGTACTCAACGTTGTAGTTGGTCGCCAATCCCGGATCGTACTCGCCGTCTTCGTTAACTCTATCTTCATTCATCTTGTGATAAATGCTGTACTCGCCTACGTCGACTTGCATATTGCCGACCGGCAATTCGGCGTTGTCTTCGGTGGAGTTTTCATCAATAATATAGAAGATGAAGTCGTCGATTGCGCTTGCAGTAATATTTTTTTCTTCTTTCTTGCCGCCGCCCAAATCACGAACTCTCGTGATGGTAATTTCGCATGCGTACTTCATCCATTTGGAGAGCGTATCGGTATTTCCCGGCGTCTGACCGTTGAGGTCTGTGATGGTATCGCCGAAAGTCTTCTCCGCCTGCTTCATTGTAATTACGACGGTAGCAACGTCGACGTTGAGATTTACTTCTCTATGCAAAACATCGTGATTATCTGCTTTTATCTCAACTTCGAGTACATACTTGCCTGCATTCTTAACTTTGTATTCTCCTTCCGGCACGTATTCAGTATTAGCGTTATTATCGTAATCTTCTTCTGTCTCTAACGATATGAACTTATAACCGATTTTAACATTGTTAATGAAAGAGTCTACGTCTCCTTCGAGTACGAGCCAAGACTTGTCAATGACAACTTTTTGATACGTAGCGTCAAAGTGAAGCGTATTGAGCTGTCTACGGTTGAGACCTGCTGTCGCAGGAGTAATCGTCAACGTACCCAATCTCTCAAAATTAATTTGGTAGTTGTCAGATACCAAAGTATCTACTTGTTCGCCCAAAATTTCATAAGTACCTGCAGGGAGATAGCGTATATTGTCTGCTTTGATAAGACCGTTGATATCTTTGAAGTAAATTCTGAATATATCCATACGGTTATCGTTGCCTACGAATTCTACTCTTGACGTGACCGTAAAGTTGGGCTCAAGCGGCGAATATGCATTGAGCGCGTCGTCGATACTGTCAATTAGCGCGTCATCCGATCCGTATACAAACGATCTATCGTGCAAATCAATATCATATTCCTTTTTGGCAATGACGAATTTGCAAATATTGGGATTAGGCGCGTCAGGATCTTCAGGCGTTGCGGCTATTCTATAGTTGGAGTTGGTAGTGCCGATTGCTTCGGCAATATAGTGACCTGCAGCGAATGCGTGATCGCCTTCAAATCTTGCGGTATTATCCGCCACACCATTGTCAACGTAGTGCTTCAACACAAGTCTAACGACGTCAGTACCGACCTTGTTGGTAATAACGTATCCCGAGTGACTGTTGCCGTGTTCGCCGTATACTTCGTTCATATTATTCCAATTTATAGTTACCGTTCTAGGTCTTACATGGTATGCATTGATATTGGAATTCTCTTTTTCGCCAGTTCTCGGCAAGAAACGGAAGTTCTCGTATACGCCGTCGTTGACTGCCGTGTGATCGAAATACAACGAGAAGTCGCCCACGCTTGCATTGTATCCTATCTCAGCCGCCATATCGCTCTCTAGGCTGTCTACAAGTACTCGGAAAGTGATGTATTCTTTGAGTTTTGCGATAGCTGCATCCCTATCGACATCCCACAATTGGCGATCGCCTTTACCGTCTTCAGCCGTGTTGTCTTCGGTCATTATGCCGGTAATACGGTCAAATTCCAAACCTTCGAACATTTCATCGGAAGTACAAACGTCAAAACCGTACTCGGCGTTGGTTACGCCGTTGGTGCCGATAACTATTGACACCCAATCGGTAAGCGCGTTGAAGTGGATATATTCTACAAACGGCTCGAAGTTGCCTCTATTGTGCGTGATATACAATAATACGTGGTATCTACCAGCGCCTTGGTCGCCTTCGCCTGTTGCGCTAACTGGCTTGGTTTGTTCTACCCACAAATTTTGAGCGGTTGCTTCTTCGACGGTAATCCTATTGTCTCGGAATACTCTCTCGCTCATCTTTATCGTAAATTCATTCGTCGTTACGCCCTTGATACCCGTAGCAATACTCTCTTCAAGAGTTGACTTCTTAAGGATACCGTTATTCTTTATATCTTCGGGATCGTCAAGATCGACGTTGTATACTCTTCCCGTGAAGACTATCTTTGCAGGGACAATATGGAACATAGCCATATTGCCGCCTTCTTCCTCGGACTTGCCTTCTGCGTCGACAGGTACTACGGTGTAGTTGTTGCGAATAACTTCGCCGTTGTCAGTTCCAGCAGGAGTATTGTTGACAATTCCAATCTTATAATCTCCCGCGTCAACCAAAGAACCGTCTGAAGATTGAGCGCCGGAAGTAAACTTATAATAACTGTAGTCGTCAGAATAGAATCTTGCGTCGCTGCCCGAATAGTAATCCCAAATAGCGTCTACGCTCATTGGGTCGGAAAGTTCTCCAAGCGTGATATTTTGCGCGGTTCCGTATTCTGCCGTCTGATCGTCAATGACAATCTTAATAACAAGTTTATCAATATAGAAGGTATGCTTGGGATTAGCAAGAACGTAATTCTCTTGATTACGCGCGCCAAGCAATCTTGTCGTAACCTCATAGCCCTCTTCGTTATGTCTCGAACTCCTCAATTGTATTGATTCGAGATTGACGCTGTCGCCCTCAACTACGTTTTCCTTGCCCTCGTATTGGCTAAGCGCTTGCGGATATACCGTAGGCATCAAACCGTTGTAGGTATAGTGGTCTTTACCTTCGCCGGTCCAATTGTTTCCGCTTTGTTCCCAAGTGACTTGCAAAGGCTTTTTGCTTATCGTGTAAGCGTCAATATTGCATCCGTCTTCAAACTCCAAATTATAGTTTCTGGAATCGAAAGACGTACCTGTCTTAATTCTTGACTCAATGGTATAAGAACCGGCATTGGTATTGCGGTTGACAAGCGGTTGACCCGTAGTCGGATTTTGCGGGTAGAATTCAAATATAGTAGCAGGATTGATTGCGCGTTGCAATTCCGAAGAAACGCCCTCTGCTGCCGTTCTCTCATTGAGGTAATATCCAAATCCAAAATCAGTCCAAATCTCGTCAGAATTAAGGATTTCGTCGCCATAATACAAGGTAGATTGTTGACCTTGACTAGTTATGGTAATATTTACCGCGCTCATTTCTTGCTCAAAGTCAAACTTAACCGTGGTATGGTTGTTTGCGCTTACTCTGCAGTAAACTGTCATTCCCGATTGAACGACGTTGGTTATTTGCAAAGGCGTTTCCGTCCAAGTGCCGTCGTTGCCGGTCAAACTGTACTCTACTTTGACGCATATTTGATAATTTGCAAGTTCATAGCCGTACAAAGTTACGGTGCCTTGCTCTCCAGTCTGATTATTGGCAATTCTGACTGGGAAGACTATATTTTGAGCCTCGCCGTTGTAAACCTTTGGCGCAACCTGTCTCTGCGTAACTCTCAGCGTAGCCGGATTGACGGTAAATTTGCCGTTGGTAGCGGTAATTTCATAATTCTTGGCGTTGTCTGTATTTTGTACAAGCTCAAGCGCATGCTCTCCTACGTTGTAATAATTTTCGTCCGGCGTCTTCGTAGCGTTGAAGTTGACGGTAAATACGTCTTTGTAATTGGTATGTACTAAAGCTCTCGAGCTGCCCGTAGCTGCGGCTATCTCAGGATCAAGAGTAGCAATATACGCTCCGTTGTCGGTATTTTGGGACAGTATCGATTCATAGTCACTGAGAAGATTCTCTATACCGCCGTATTGTCCGTATGTAATAGCCTTGTCTTGTAATACGATAGATATCTTACGAGCTTTGATAGTAAATCTATACGTATTATTAGATACTACAAAATTGTCGTTGGTACTGGATACCTTTGCTGTATAAGTACCTGCGTTGATAGCGCTGATGGATTCGTCCTTATCGTCAACTACCCTGACTGCCGACAAGGTTACTTCCTGACCGTAAGTATTGAGTTCATCGTCAAGTTTTGCCGACGGTCTGTGCCCGGTCGTATTGTTGAACCACTTGTTGGAATTTTCCGTCCACGTTACTTCAATAGGCAACGGAGTAATCTCATAAGCGTTGTTATTGCAATCATCGACAAAAGTTATTAAGTTAATTCTACTTGCCCAAGGCTCGGCAGTCGTCTTGATAGCGTCAATAGAATAGTTGCTAGCGTCCGGCTTGTCTGTGTCAGGATCAAAATATTCTCCTTGGGCTTTCTCAATGGCGAAAGTCAAAATATTTTTCAAGTATGCTTCTGTTTCTTCAAAAGTCTTAGCGTCAAGGACTCTGGTAGATTTATCCAATATATTTTCGAATATACCGTCGGAATCCAAAAGCTTTGAATAGTACGGCTGACTGAAATCTTCTATGAGCTTTATTTCTATATCTGCAGGATTTACCGTTACGTTAAAGTCGCCGTAATAATCAGCATGGTTGGCGGCTGAAATTCTGTAGTATACTTTTTCTGCGCCTTGCGTAACGTCGGCAAACTCCACAGAAGATCCTATGCCGTTCCATAAAAGTTCGTTTTCATCGCCCAAATCAGCCTTACTCAACTGCACCGTCACTTCATTAGAGCCTACGACCGTTATTTTGGCATTCTTGCCCTCTTCAGTTCCCGGCACCCCATTAATTTTATTGGGAGTCTTGCCATTATACGTCAGTTCAACGTCAGTCTTATAATCGGTCACGTTTATAGTCGCAGGTTCAATCCACAGATAACCTTCCACTTCGCCGGTTAGTTCTGATGGATCGCTCGACCCATTGGATGACCACGAGAATATGACGGAAATGTCCTTATTATTTACCTTAATGGTTCTTTTCTTGCCGTCAGGAGCAAAGGTTACGTGATAATAGCCCGCATTAACAAGGTTGTTTTTGTCGGCAACAGGCGTCGAACTTCCGTCAAGAGACGTCGGATAATACGTCATAGCGCCCGATGGGAAACATTCGCTTATTTTTACATTTGTATTTTTAATATTGTTGTTATATCCGGTCCAGAAATCGTTCAACGAATATTTGTTGCCTGTGTATGTAACAGATTTTGGACTACCCTCCGTACCCAACGAAGGCTTGCTGATATAAGTATTGAAATAGTAGTTATTAACATCGGTTAATTTTGAATTGAGTTGGGCCTGAGTAACTTCTCTTTTGTTGAGATAATTCTCCACTACGTCAGTCTTGAACGAGGAAAATCTGGAATTATCGCTCGACAACAAAAGTCCTGCACTGACCAATGCATTGTATTTTTCCTCAAGCGACTTCATTGCGTTAAAAAGAGCCGACTTGTCGTATGTATTGACACTTATAGTTATATTGTTGGAATATCCTACCGAAACTGAATTATCCATATCAGATGAAGTAGATGCAACTGTGAAGGTACCGCCGACATTTTGGTCAAATCTTGTAAAAATACTGTTGTTCGTAGTTTGCCATTTTGTGCTGTACCATTCTTCTAGCCCCATAATATGACCAGTCATATTTTCATAATTGTGTGTACCAACCTTGGATGCACTAGGCTTACCTGACATAGCAACCTTAACTATTGCCGCTTCGGATTTGCTATCTGGTTTTATTCTTTTTGCGCCGTTTTTAAAATCATTGTCATAATGATACACGGAGTTATCTTCTCCTGTTTCTATACCTCTTACATGAGCTTTACTATAATAGCTCTTAACATTATACTCGGAAAATTTGTCCATAAAGATGTAATTTGATGCGCTTGATTCAAACAAATTATCATTACTGTCTTTTTTCTTCGTTCCACTATGGTAATATCCAAAAACATTATCAAGAACAGTAACTGCGAATTTGTTAACTGCAACAGACCAACTTACACCTGTATACGCAGCTTCGACAACGAAACAATATCCTAAAGACGAAAGATCTTCAGTCACGTCCATATAAATAGTTTTGGGAAAGAGAATCTTTACATAGCCAGCATCGCCAGCGCCATTAAAATCATGCATAACCGCCCCAGTGTTGGAGTTGGTATACTGCACTTTAGAAGACATACCGTAACCGCCGCTTTCATAATCCGTGTGAGGATTAATATCGGTAGTAGTTAAGCTAGTGTCTTCTCCTTTATAGGCGTTGGGCGCGAAAACCGCGCACGCAGTAATAATAATTGCTAAACACGTTACCGCTACGGTAATAAGCGCGGCAAGTTTGCTTTTTTTGGTCAAATTCATAGACATTTCCCCCAAAGAAAAACTATATATCAGTGTCATTTTAACACTCAATATATAATATGTCAATAAGTAAATTGAAAATAATATCGGTCGAAGAAGGACTTTTTTACAAATTTTATACCTCAAAGTGCCCTACTTTTATTAAAAGTTCATTAAATATGCCCAAAAATTTTATTTCTTTGATAAAAATTTCACAAAGTATGCTGCTTCTTTATACCAAAATACCGCCCTTGCAGGCGGTATTTCGGTAAAGTTTATAAAAGGTCGTAAGTTAGATAAAGTCGGTTTTGTTGATTGCACTTACAGTCTAACACTAAAAAACGCAAATTGCAATACCCTTTTTTAAATTTACAAATTCTTTCGCTCTACCGTCTCGTCGATGCTTATTCCCAAAAACTGAGCATTGTACAATTCTGCGTAAAAGCCGCCTTTTTCAAGCAATTCTTCGTGTTTGCCCTGCTCTATGATATCTCCGTCTTTGAGTACCAAGATATTGTCGGCATCTCTAATCGTGGACAGTCTGTGAGCTATGACAAAACTGGTTCTGCCCTGCATGAGGGTATTCATAGCCTGCTGAATAAGCATTTCCGTACGGGTATCAACGAGACTAGTCGCTTCGTCGAGTATCATGATCTCGCTGTCGGCAAGTATGGCTCTTGCAATCGTCAAAAGCTGTTTTTGCCCTTGAGAGATATTGCCCGCGTCGGCGTTTATGACAAAGTCATAACCTCCCGGCAAAATCTTGATAAAGTGGTCGGCGCAAGCAAGTTTTGCCGCTTCTATGACCTCTTCGTCGGTTGCGTCAAGTCTGCCATAGCGGATATTTTCCATAATAGTACCATTGTAAAGCCAAGTATCTTGCAATACCATACCTATATGTTTGCGCAAGCCTGCGCGCGAAAAATCCTTGATATTCTTGCCGTCGACGAATATATCTCCCGATCCCAAATCGTAATATCTCATCAAAAGTTTGACAAGAGTTGTCTTTCCTGCGCCCGTAGGTCCTACGATTGCGACGCGCTGACCGCTCTTAACGTGGCTCGTAAAGTCCTTAATAATGATTTTATCGGGCGAATAGCCAAATCTGACGTGTTCAAAGTCCACGTCGCCCTTTATGCTGTCCACGCTCAATTCTCCGCTCTCCTGTTCTTCTTGCTCCTCAAGGAATGCGAATACTCTTTCTGCGGCGGCTATCGTAGATTGGAATGTGTTGGCTACGCTTGCAAGCTGTGTGATAGGTTGGTTAAACTGCTTGACGTACTGAACGAAGGCTTGGATATTGCCCACTCCCAAAGGTCCGTTGACGACCAAATATCCGCCTAGTACGCATACGCCGACAAAGCTCAAATTGCCGATGACTTTTGCGCAAGGGTGCATCAAACCCGAGAAGAATTGCGACGACCACGCAGACGAATATAATTCGTCATTATACTTTTTGAATTCTTCTATGCTCTTCTCTTCGCCGTTGAAAAGTTTGACTACGTTTTGACCGGAAAACATCTCTTCTATTTGTCCGTTGACGTGTCCCAAATATTGCTGTTGTCTCTTAAAATATTTTTGAGAATTTTTGATTATTATCATTGCTATCACAAGCAAGATTGGCACGCTGACTACCGCAATCAAAGTCATAAGCGGACTGATCTTGAGCATCATTATCAATACGCCTATTACTGTAGTAATAGAAGTGAGAAGTTGAGACATGCTTTGATTTAAAGACGTGGCTATCGTGTCAATATCGTTGGTAATGAGGCTCATGACTTCGCCGTTGGTCGTCTTGTCGTAGAATTTTAGGGGTAATTTGTCAATCTTTTCGTTGAGATCGCGCCTAAATCTATAGGATATCTTTTGAGATACGCCCGACAGCAAAAAGCCCTGCATGTACGCCATAATACCGCTCGCAACGACCAATAACATAAGTTTTAAGGCTATCTTCGCAATTGCGTCAAAGTCAATCTGAGGTTTTTTGTCAAACGATACTTCCAATACTTCTTGACGGTACGCCTCGGGCACTTGAGCAAGGAAATCTGCCGCCTCCAGTCCCAACTTGTCTATAAACTCGCCGAGCGTATGCGAAGTCTTGCTTGCGTTTGCCAATGCGCCCAAACGTATGTCGTTAAACCTCTCGTTTTGAGGCAGACCCGCCAACGCTTTCTTTGCCTGCTCGGGGATTTGAGCGACTACGTCCGCCATGCCCGAACTTTCGAGTTCTTCGTCGCTGCTTTCCAATAGATTGCGAATATCGCCTATGCGCACTCTCGGCATAGATTCCATCATAGCTATCGTATTGTCGTCAAATTTAACCCTTGGCACGACGGTATTGTAGACGGTCTTTTTCATTGCACCCTCTACCAAAATATCCGTAGCTCCGCTCAACACGTCGGGGACGGTTATGGTCGCGACGACGCCGCCTATAGCAAGTATAAACGCTATGATTATGACGAGCAAATCGCTGCGCATATAGCGCAACAACTTCATAGAAGTTCCCTTAAAATCTTTGGCTTTTTCACCCGCCATTTTTCTTCCGCCCATCGGACCTTTTGGAGGTCTTGAATTTGCGCCGCTCATAAGTTCAATTCCTCCTCTGATAACTGTGATTTTGCTATATCAAGATACGTCTTGCACGTCTTGAGTAAGTCTTGATGCTTGCCCTCGCCCACTATGCGACCGTCGTCTAGCACTATTATCTTATCGGCGTTCTTTATCGTGCCCACGCGTTGGGCTACGATTATCACGCACGCGTCTCCCATTTCTTCCGCAAGAGCCTGTCTCAACTTGGCGTCGGTCTTGAAGTCAAGCGCGGAAAAAGAGTCGTCAAAGACGTATATCGGGGCTTTCTTACTCAAAGCTCTTGCTATAGCAAGACGCTGTTTCTGTCCGCCCGATACGTTGGCTCCGCCTTGCGCTATCTCCCTTGCAAAGCCCTTTTCGCCCGAGTTGACGAATTCGCTTGCCTGAGCTATATCGACAGCTTTTTGCAGATCTTCCTGCGTAGCGTCGTCTACGCCGTAACCTACGTTGGATGCAATATCGCCCGAGAAGAGTATGTTCTTTTGCGGTACAAAACCAATGTTATTGCGTAAATCTTTAATGTTTATCTCTCTTACGTCTATGCCGTCAATGGTAATTTTTCCGCTAGTGACGTCCATAAGCCTGGGCAAAAGCGATACCACAGTGGACTTTCCGCTGCCGGTAGAACCAATCAGCGCCGTAACCTGTCCGCTCTTTGCTTCAAAAGTAATATCTTCCACGGCAAGCGAACCTCCGCCGTAGCCGTAACTTACGCCCTCAAACTTGACGTCGCCCTTAAATCTCTCGCCAGTCGGGGTCTCTTTGCCCTCGGCGTTCTTAATGGAAATTGGGGTGGTAAGTACCTCGCTGACTCTGCTGATTGATACCCTTGCCCTCGGCAATATGATAAATATCATTGAAATTACCATAAAAGACATTATGACTTGCAACGCATACTGCATAAAGGCAACCATATTGGCTATCTGCGAGAAGTCCTCGACGTGCTTTGCAAATATCCATACTATCGCAAGCATAATAGCGTTCATGACTATAGTCATGATAGGCATGAGCAACGCCATTAATCTCGACGTGAACAACGACGTGCGCGTCAAGTCTAAATTGGCTTTGTCAAAACGCTGCTCTTCGTGCTTTTGAGTATTAAAAGCTCTGATTACCATCATTCCGTTGAGCTCGTCGTCTGCAATTTGATTGACTTTGTCAATCTGCTTCTGCATTTTGGTAAATTTGGGCTGAACTATCGTCAACGCTATGATTATCAATACGATTATTATCAATATCGCCGCGGCTATTACCAAAGCAAGCGACGATATGCCGCCCGAATACTCGACAGCCATTATTGCTCCGCCTATTCCCATAATGGGCGCAAACATAATTAATCTCAAAGAGATTATCGTCAACATTTGAATCTGCGTAATATCGTTGGTGCTTCTTGTAATGAGAGAAGATACGGAAAATTTGTTGTACTCTTCTCCCGCAAAATTCATAACTTGCGAAAATACGTCAAAACGCAAATCTCTGGAAATCCTTGAGCCAATCTTTGCAGACAAAAAACCTACCGTAACGGAGCATACGCAAGCGGCGACACTTAAAAGTATCATCTTCCAACCGTAACTCCATATCACAGCCATATCAGAAGAACCTACGCCCTCTGACAGCAATCCCGACATGTAACTTGGAAGTTGTAATTCGCAAATGGCTTCCCCTGCCAAAAATGCAAGCGAAATTATTATCAAATGCCAATATCTGCGATAATATTTAAAGATTGTTTTCATAATTGCTACATATATTTTAAAAGATTTCAGCAGTTTAGTCAACTGCTTGGCGCGGCATTTGAAGATATTTTAGCAACAATTTAACTGATTTTGGATAATACGACAAAATATGCGTTATTTCGACAAATTTTCAATAAGTTTTTCCAATTCGCGGTAGCCTTTTACCTCAAAATCGGGGCGAATATCCTTGATTTGCTTGTTCTCTTTGTTGAAAAATACCGTCTTGATACCGCTATTTATTCCGCCCTGTATATCCGAGGTCAAAGAATCGCCTATTATATAGACGTCGTTTAGGTCGGATAAGCCAATATCGGCAATTACGTACTCAAAAAATTCTCTCGACGGCTTTGCCATATTTATCTCTTGGGATATATACAATTTTTTAAAATACATGCCCAATCCGCTTGACTTCATACGCATTTTTTGAGTGCGCGTGATACCGTTGGTCACGCAATATAAGTCGTGATTTTGCGACGCGCGCCTTAAAAAAGCCCTTGCGCCGTTAATTATGCGGCTGCTGTAAGCCATATTTTCTCTATATTGATCCCCCACTTGGATAATATCAAGTCCTTTGATACCGAATTCTTCAAACAATTCTTCAAATCGGGAATAAAAAATCTCTTCGCGAGTGACTAACCCTTGTTCGAACATATCCCATTTGCGCCTGTTGATTTGTTTAAATCTGTCGGCAAAATCCTCTTTACGACCAATGGAATATTGCTCGCAAAGCGCAATTATAGCGTCGCGCTCTGAATTTTTGAAATCAAGCACCGTATCGTCGGCGTCAATAAGCAAAGTCAATCTTTTCATAGTTATATGATACCACAATCCAAAATCGGCGGGCAACTTATTTGCGACGATATAAAATAACCATATCGTCCATATTTGAAAACGCTAATTTTAAGGCAAATATCAAGTAACGTGATTATTCGTTTGATTGAACGCGATTTTTTTGGTATTATATATACAAAATAATTACTGGAGGAAAAATCAATGAACAATTTATTGAGCGCCAATCTAGACTTTGCTCAACTGTTGACTACCGTCGGCAATTGGCTCGTAACAGAAGGTCTTAAAATCGTGCTTGCAATAGTCGTATTCGCCGTATACTGCGCTATCATAAAGGCAATATGCAAAAGAATCGACAAAAAACTGCAAAAGAGAAACGTCGATCTCACTTTGAGGAAGATTTCAGTGCCTTGGCTCAAGCGCATATTGATACTGCTGGGCTTCGTATGCGTACTGACCTACCTCGGCATAGAGACTTCGGCAATTGCCGCGGCAATCACTTCCATCGGTCTGACTATCGGTCTTGCCCTGCAAGGCTCGCTTGCCAACTTTGCAGGCGGAGTAATCATCGTGGTAATGCGGCCTTACAAAATCGGAGACTTTATCGAATGCAACGGACAAAGCGGCACTGTCGAAGATATAAAGCTTTTCTACACTTACCTTCGTACCGGAGACAATAAGGTAATCGTAATCCCTAACGGCGTTGCGGGCAATTCAATCGTGACTAATTACAACGTGAAGGACACGAGAAGAAACGACATTTTGTTTTCTATATCCTACGATTGCGACTTTGAAAAGGCTAAATCTTTGATTAAAGAATGTATGGACAAAAACGAACTCATACTTCAAGATCCTGCGCCCTTTATCAATATCAAAGAACACGCGGATAACGCTATCGTAATACTTGCAAGATACTTCACGAAGAGCGAGGATTTTTGGAGCGCGCATTGGTATATGATGGAAGCCGTTAAAAAGAGCTTTGACGAAAACGGCGTGACCATTCCGTATCCGCAAATCGACGTGCATATCAAGAAAGACGAGAGCATTAACGACGGCGATATTGCCAAAGCTGCGGTCGAAAGCGTGGAAAAGCAAAAATGACAATAAACATCAAATAAAATAATGTAAGGTTTTAAAACCTAATATTTAAAACGATATTATTTGATAAATGGCAGTATTTCATAAGTATACTGCCATAAATTTTATTAAATCAAAATAATTTAGAACTAATACCAATCATCACGCGGAACAAAATGCAAAGAGCAAAACTTACAGAATTATCAGAGACGTTAAAAAAATCCGCGTCACTTCGACAAAAGAAAAGCGACGCGGAAAAATTCACATATACTGAACTAATTTGAATTGAGACCTTACGATTACACTCGAGATTACGTAAATATGTTATGGACGATAATAGCTTCTTAATCCTAATCAAGCCACTGCGTAAGCCATTCGACTTGATCTTGTAATTCTTCAAGGCTTGAGTCGTTGACTATTACAAAATCGGAAATATCCTGCATATCCTCCGCCGATATTTGCTTCGACATTATGGACAATATGTAATCTTCTTCAAAGTTATTACGAGCCTTAATTCTCTCTATTCTACTGCTTTGCTCACTTTTGATATAGACTATTTCGTCAAAGTATTTTGCCATACTCTTGTCAAAAGCGGACACCTCTATATAGAGATTTCCAGGTTGTTGAGCATATATCTCCTCTATTCTCTTGAATACCAGCGGATGCGCAATATCATTGAGTTTTTTGAGCTCTTTGCTGTCGGAAAAGACAATTTTTGCAAGAGCTTCCCTGTCGATCTTGCCATCTTTTACGACGTCAAACAACGAGCCGACTTGACGTATATATTCCTCTTGCGAGATTATATCTTTGTATATTTCGTCGCAGTCGCAGGTCCTCTCCCCCAACTCTTTGAGATACTCCATAACCCGACTTTTTCCACTGCCTATTCCGCCTATTACGGCAATCTTCATTACTTCGCCTCCAACCAGCTTTTTCCGCAAGAACACTCTGCAATAAGCTTGACGTCAAAGTCGGGAGTGTTGTTTTGCATGTTGTCCACCAAGAGTTTTTTAACCGCGTCCACTTCGTCGAGCGGGCAGTCAATAATCAATTCGTCATGGACTTGCATAATAAGTTTCGCCTTGTATCCGCCGTCTTTAAGAGCCTTGTGAACCTTGAGCATAGCAACCTTGATTATGTCGCTTGCGCTGCCCTGCAAAGGCATATTCATTGCCACTCTCTCGCCAAAACTTCTCAAATTGAAGTTGGAAGACATGATTTCGGGTATATCTCTGCGTCTGTTCATATACGTTGTGACGTAGCCTTGCTCTTTGCCGATTTCTACGCATTTGTCCATATATTTTTTTACCTTGGGATAGGTTGCAAAATAGCTGTTGATAAAATCTCTTGCTTGATATACGGGCACTCCCAAGTCTTCGGACAGTCCAAAGTCGCTTATTCCGTAAATTATACCGAAGTTGACAGCCTTCGCCTGTCTTCTCATCTCATCGGTTACCATTTCAAACGGCAGTCCGAATACCTTACCCGCAGTCGTGCGGTGAATATCCACGCCGTTGTTGAACGCGTCAATCATAGTTTCATCTCCGCTAAACTGCGCCATAAGACGGAGTTCGATTTGAGAATAGTCGGCGCATACCAACGTATTTCCCTCGCTTGCGATAAACATTTTGCGTATCAACTTACCGTCGCTCTTGCGTATTGGGATATTTTGCAAATTGGGCTCTGTGGAAGAAAGTCTGCCGGTTGCCGTCACAGTCTGCTTAAATACCGTATGAATTTTATGCTTGCTGTCAATAAGCGGAAGCATACCGTCTAGATACGTAGATTTGAGTTTAGACAACTCGCGTTGACGAAGTATTAAAGGCACGATCGGATGTTGATTTTTGATAGAATTGAGCACGTCGACGTTGGTAGAATACCCTGTCTTGGTCTTTTTGCCTGTCTTTAAACCTAAATCTTCAAATAATACGCTTGCCAACTGCTTTGTGGAATTGACGTTAAAAGGCTTGCCTGCAAGCTTTATTATCTCGCTCATTATACCGTCAAGCTCTTGAGAGAACTTTTTGTTTAACTCGTTGAGTATATCTACGTCGACCTTAAAGCCCTCTTCTTCCATATCAAAGAGCACGTCCACCAAAGGTAATTCCACTTCCTTATACAATTTGACGAGATTGCGCTCTTCAAGTTCCCTGTCTATTATACCGTCAACGTGGTAAATCAGCGCGGCTTCCTCGCCGTCGGGAAGATTGTACGCGTTGAATAATTCCTGTTCCGACTTATAATTGCGGTTGGCGTCTACAAGATAGGCTTTGAGCAATACGTCGCTTTCTACTCCCTTGAGTTTTACGCCGTCGCGCGAGAGTACGCGCATATTATTCTTGAGGTCATAGCATATCTTGATTATCTTATCGCTTTCAAATACGCCTTTCATCGCCTCGATAAAATCACTATAGTTTATACCGTCGCCCAAAAGATTGTCTGATATGACGATATTATAACACTCCTCGTCGATTGCCAAAGTCACTCTCTTTGACAGCGAAAAGGCAAACTTACCCTGCATAATCAATTGCGAAATGACTTCGCCAAGCCCGTCAAGACTGTCAATATCAATTGCTTTGGGAATTGATATCTCTTCTATAGCGTCCTCTTGCGCGCTTTGGCTGACTTCGCCGTCAAAATTCATTCTGTCGGCTATTTTGGTAAGTTCCAAAGATTTAAGCAATCTCTTTACTTCCTGCGAAAATACAGGAGTAAACTTTGCTTTGTCTAAGTCGTCAAAATCTACCGGCGAATTTACGTTGATAGTCGCTAAGTCGTAAGACAGATAAGCCATTTCTTTATTTTCAATTAGTTTTTCCTTCAACTTGCCCTTTATCTCGTCAACGTGCGCGTAAACGCCGTCTAACGTAGAATATTTGGCAAGCAGGTCCATTGCCGTCTTTTTGCCGACTCCCGCAACTCCCGGGATATTGTCCGACGAATCTCCCATAAGGGATTTTAAATCTATAATTTGAGAAGGAATAAGCCCCTCGCTTGCAAGCATATCCCTGTCGTAATAAGCAATTTCCGTGATGCCTTTTTGGGTAAGCAAAACCGTCGTCGTGTCGTCAATGAGTTGGAGCGAGTCCTTATCTCCCGTGACTATGAAAGTCTCGACGGAAAATCTCTTTGCCAAAGTGCCGATTATGTCGTCTGCCTCGTATCCGTCCATCTCCACGATGGGTATGTTCATCGCCGTAAGTATCTCCTTGAGAGGCGCAAGCTGACTTGCAAGCTCCGTCGGCATCGGCTTACGCGTTGCCTTGTAGCCGTCGTACATAGCCTTACGGAAGGTAGGCGCTTTGCGGTCAAACGTAGCTATAATATGCGTGGGATTGTACGTAGATACTATCTTCATAAGCATATTGATATATCCGAAAATCGCTCCCGTAAACTGTCCAGAATGCGTCGACAGATTAGGCAAAGCGTAATAAGCTCTGTTTATCAAAGAATTGGAATCCAAAAGAATAAGTCTATCCATAAATACCTCTGTATTTAATTATACCTTAATTTAAGAATAAATTCAATTATAATTATAAAAAAACCAATGCGTTTATATTTAGTACGTTTGTTAAACGCTTGCATAATAATCTGTAAAATTTAGCCATTTTCTGTCATTGGCAGATTTTTAGAAAAAAATATTTGTGTACTGAACAATTTATTGACGAAATTTTCATAATTATGTAATATATTAAATAAATATATGAATTTTTGTAACATTCTAGGAATTTTTTATGGACAAAACGGCATATAGTATTACAAGAAATTGCAATAAAATATTCTAAAATGCCCCTATATAGCGCACGCGTAATAATTTAGACGTTAATTATGCGTGCAAAATCTTTTAGGGTGTGCTATAATGACTATAATATGTTTGAAGCAATACTATTTTTATTTGGCGGTCTAGGCACCTTCCTTATCGGACTTAAAATGATGGGCGACAATCTGCAAAACATTGCAGGCGACCGTCTTAAGCGGCTTTTTAACAAAGTCAGCAACAATAAATTCATGGGCATAGCCACCGGCGCGGGAATTACTGCCGTAATTCAATCGTCTTCCGCTACTACCGTCATGATTGTCGGCTTTGTAAACGCAGGAATGATGACCCTTAAGCAAGCTACAAGCATCATCATGGGCGCAAATATCGGTACGACCATTACGGCGCAAATTACCGCCTTGCAAAGTCTGCCTATTATGCCATTCTTGACGACGCTTGCGTGCATAGGCGCATTTATGGCAATGTTCGGCAAAGACAAAGTCGCAAAAGCAGGTATGCTTATCAGCGGTATAGGTATCATATTCGTGGGTATGAAATTCATGAGCATATCTATGAATGAAGTCAACAACAGCCCCGCAGTAATTAAACTGCTCTCTACCGCGACCAATCCATTCTTGCTTATGCTGATAGGTTTGGTATTCACGGCAATATTCCAATCATCGGCGGCTACTACGTCAATTTTGATCACACTCTGCTCCGTATCTGTAGACGGCGGAGGTCAGTTGATGACCTTGCAAAGCGCAATATTCGTGACTCTTGGTATCAATATAGGCACTTGCGTGACGGCTATGCTTGCGTCTATTGGCGCAAATACCAACGCAAAAAGAGCCTCTGTAATTCACTTGCTTTTCAACGTATTCGGTACGCTTATATTCTTGATATTCATATTCGTTGCTCCGCTAATCAGCAAAAAGCTTGCTATGGACTATTGGCTCGCTAAAGCCTTCCCGGGAGTCGTAAGTACGCAAATCGCTATGTTCCATACGATATTCAATATCATATCGACTTTGATACTTCTCCCATTCACGGGCGGTCTCACAAAGTTGGCTACTCTTCTCGTCAGAAACAAGAAAAAACACGATGGCGAAGAAGTGGAAGAAAAGTCAAATTACAAGTTTGCGTTTATTGACGACAGAATTCTTAAAACTCCGCCTATTGCTATTATGATGCTCCGCAAAGAAGTCGTAGCTATGGCGCGTATGTCCAAGGAAAACTTCGACGTCGCATTTGAATGCTTGACCAAACTCAACTTTGACAAACAAAAAGAATTTGCGGAAAGAGAAAAAAATATCGACTTCCTCAATAAGAAATTGACGAAATATGCAGTCAAAATCTCCGCAAAAGATATATCGTATAAAGAAGAAAAAGAAATTGCTTCTTTCTATCACGCAATTTCCGATATCGAGAGAGTCGGCGACTATGCGGAAAATATATGCGAATCTGCGCAAGAACTTGTCGACTATAATCTCAACTTCTCCGACACTGCAATCGAAGAATTGAATATGATGAAGAGCGCAGTTGACAAACTGTATGAAAACGTAATCAAAGGTTTTGAAGCAAAAAGCCTTGCGTTAAAAGAAGAAGTCGACGGATACGAAGACTTGGTAGACACCTACAACCAAGATCTTGAAAAAAGTCATATCGCAAGATTGCACAACAACGAATGCTCATCGGAAAGCGGAGGCATATTCCTCTCTATCGTCAGCAATATGGAAAGAATTGCCGACCACTTCCGCAACGTCTTCAAGAGCATGAACACATACGTATCCCCAGTCAAAATCAAAGCAAATATAAAGGATAATTCAAATACCAATCCTACCGTCGTTGCCGACGTCGTCGAAGATAACAACGCAGCGCAAAATACAAATCAAAACGACACGCAAAAAAACGCTGGAAATGAAGACAACGGCGCAGTATCAAAAGTCAGCGAAAATAAGTAGTAAAAACTATTTACTTAAAATGGCAAAAGCGAGAGAATTCTCTCGCTTTATTTTATTCACTTAAATTTAGCCATGCGCAGTCGGTTACTATCTTCTATTCAAAGCTGACACCAAAGCCCTTACACTAGCCTCAATTATATCATTGTGAAT